>WFUI01000215.1 GCA_015485035.1 Mariprofundus sp. | reverse complement strand
TCCGGTTTCGGCGCTCGATTCATCATTGAATCATTGTAGAATCCGGCATATGAATGATAAAAACCGAAGCTATGATAATGCCGATGCATGGCGTTCTGCTGCGATGAAAAGAGAATCCGATATTAGTGATTCTGAACTACGCCAACGCAAAAAAATTGCGCATGCGCATAATCTGAAGGAAGGCATCAATAATGCCGACACCCTGGCTGATCAGGAAATTTATATTCAGGGTAAAATGTCCCTTGAAGAATACCAGCGCTATCTGCTGTTCAAGCATTCAAACTCTTGATGCTGTATCAATAATGACACAACATGCCTGAAATAGACCTGTCCCTGTTGATATATGGCCTGGTGGTAGGTCTGGGTGCCGGTGCTATAGCTGGCATACTTGCCGGACTGACCGGTGTTGGCGGCGGTTTAATTTATATGCCTGTATTCTACGCTTTTTTGCCGGGCGCAGTTGATGGTGTAGCGATACATGTGTTTGCCAGCCTGGTCGCTGTGGTGATTACCGGTTTTTTTTCTGCCCGCTCACACTGGCGATTAAAACATGTCGACAGCCAAATGTTGAAAGTACTGTTGCCCGGTTTGATTGTCGGTGCCGGCCTGGGCCTGTGGAGCACATTGCACTTGCCTGAAGCCTGGGTGCTTCTGGCTCTGGCTATGCTGGACGGATGGATGGCATATGACTACGGGCGAAATGTGCTTGTGAAACCGACAGGCAAGCCATCTGCATCCCTGTTTTCCGGCCCCATAGGGTTTATTTCCGGAGCACTGGGTATTGGCGGAGGGACAATGATAGCGCCATTATTACGTCGTTTTGTGCCATTACGGATCGCAGTTGGAACTTCGGCTGCATGCGGATTGTTAATGACACTTGGTGCGGTTCTGGCCAATATATTACTCGAGCCTGTCTGGCATGATGTACTGGCAGAACAGTCGATGTTTCTGGCCGGCGCATGGTTGGGCATAGCCATGGTTCTGCCCAAAAGTACAGCCTGGGCGGCCCGGCTGCATTCCGTGGTGCCCGAGCACACCCTGCGCGCATCTCTGAAAGCAACGTTTATGCTGTTGGCAATCGGCCTGATTGTTGCTGCCATATTATCTGCATTGTCATGAATGACTTCCGGGGGCAGGGATATCAGGCCAGAGGGCTACCCGGACGTTGCCACGGTATTTTTTCTTTGGATTCAATGGCAACCCGCATAACCAGACCAAGTGCAGCCAGCATGGTGACCAGCGCTGATCCACCATAACTGATAAAGGGTAATGGCAGCCCGACAACAGGAAAAAGGCCTGAAACCATGCCGATATTCACCGTGATATACAGTATGAATATTGAAGCAATACCAATGCAAAGCAATGATGCAAAACGATTATGGGCACGATGGCCGATAAACAAAATTCTCAAAATCAATACGGCATAAAGTGATAACAGTATAGCAACAGCCAGAAAACCACCTTCCTCAGCCAGGATGGAGAAGATGAAATCGGTATGTTGCTCAGGTAAAAAGTGCAGTCGTCCCTGGGTTCCCTGCAAAAAACCCTTGCCTGATAAGCCACCTGACCCAATGGCAATGGTAGACTGAATCACATGATAACCCGCACCCAGCGGATCGGACTGGGGATCCAGCAGGGTAAGCACGCGCTGTTTCTGATAATCATGCATGAAATGCCATAAGACCGGCAGGGATGCCAAGCCTGCTACCGTGGCCATCATGAACAACCGCCAGGGCAGCCCTGCTGCAATCACCATGCCCGTGGCAGCAAACAATAACACCAGAGTCGTGCCCAGATCCGGCTGGATGATGATCAGGCCGGCGGGAATTGCAGCCAATAACAGCGGCACGATAATCTCAACCATGCCCCTGGCTTCCCGGCTGGAGAACCAGCTTGCCAGCACAAAGAGAAGCGCCCATTTCATAATTTCCGAGGGTTGAATATTAGCAACCCCTAAATCCAGCCATCTGCGCGCACCCATATGTATATCGCCGACCAGTGGTACAAGGATCAGCAGCAGCAATGCCACGCCATACATGGGCCAGCAGGCTAGTCCCAGTATCCGCAGGGGTACAAAACACAGGATACTGAACACCAGCATGCCAATCGCCCAGAACATGGCCTGTTTTAGCCATAACTCGCTATCACCCTGATGCACAGCAGCATAGAGTACAATCATCCCCAGTGCCGCCAGACCAAACAGGGCGATAAGCAATATCCAGTCCAGTTCTTTGAATATGCGAATCACAACTTGTTGCCTTCTGAGCCCAAGTGGATACCGGTCCGGGCCTGTTTTGCAGCCATCGTTTCAATAATGGCGGCAGCTACCGGGCCGGCACTGCTACCGCCATGGCCGCCATGTTCAACAAACACCGCAATAGCAATTTTCGGATTATCGTACGGTGCGTAGCCCATGAACCATGCATGATCCCTGTGACGCCGCAGCAGTTCATCCTTGCTCAATCCCTTCTTTTCATTCCGGAGAATTTTTACCACCTGCGCTGTTCCTGTTTTTCCTGCGACTGCCCATGGCGCTTTTGACAGCACCCAGTGTGCCGTACCATGAGGACTCAGAACCACATCCCGCATCGCCTGTTGAACTTTTTGCAGTTGCGCCGGCTTAATATCAACCTGATGCAACACCTCTGCCTGACTATCAGCCAATAATTGCGGTTTGAGAACGCGACCGCCATTGGCAATGGCAGCAGCCAGACGTGCCATCTGAAGCGGTGTCACGGTTAGTAAGCCCTGACCAATCGCGGTAATCATCGTTTCTCCACGAAACCATTTTTTACGTTTGGTATGGCTGCTTTTGAAAGTGGCCATCATGTATGGCTCATGGGTGGGAATGATACCGCGTGCTTCCGGCGATAGATCAATTTGCGTTTTATCCCCAAGCCCCCATTCATGGGCAGCATCGCTGATTGCCATCATACCAAGACGATCGCCCAGTTGATAAAAATAAACATCGCAGGATTGAACCAGGGCAGAGTTCAGTGTGACCTTACCATGCCCGATGTGTTTCCAGCAATGTAGTTTTCTGTCGGCAAGCTCAAGGTAGCCCGGACAAAATGTACTTCCGTTCGCCAGCGGAATGCCGTTTTTAAGCGCTCCCAGAGCCGTGACAAGCTTGAACGTTGATGCAGGCGGATATGCAGCCTGAGTAGCCCGATTCAGGAGCGGCTTTTCCGGATTGTTCAGCCACGCATTCCACTGCTCGGACTCCAGGCCCGTAATAAAGCGATTGGTGTTGTATCCGGGCTTGCTCAGCATGGCAATAATGCCTCCGGTTTTGACATCCATAACAACGACAGCACCGGTTCTTTCCCCCAGTGCATTGGCAGCAGCCTTCTGAACATCAATATCCAGCGCAAGTTGAATCCGGTCACCCATCACTGGAGGTGTTCGTTTCACAACGGCAACGCGTCTGCCACGCGCATCGACCTCTTCCTGTTGATGGCCGGGTTGACCGTGCAGTTTTGCTTCAAAGCTTTTTTCCACACCGGTGCGACCAATAAACTCCGTAGGGAGATAACCGGCATCCAGATCTTTCTTTCTGGCCAATGACAGGTAACCGATCAGATGCGATGTCAGTTCGGCATATGGATATTGCCGGTAACTGCCGGCCTCGACATCCACACCCGGCAGGTGGTGCAATCTGGCGGCCAGTGGAGCAACATTTGGCCACTGTAATTTATCATCCAGCAACACCGGCCGGTCGGGTCGTCTGGCCCGTTGAATCCTTTTACGGATCAGGGTGAGTTTTGCCGGTGACCAGACCAGCATTTCCGCCAGGGTATTCAACGTCGCATTGAGATCCGCTACCCGTTCCGGAATCAATAAAACACGATAGGCAATGCGGTTGATGGCCAGACCTTTGCCATTGGCATCAATAATTTCCCCGCGTACCGGCAATACCGGCACAATGTTCAGACGGTTTTGATTGGCCTGCAATGCATATTTTTCATGTTCAAACCACTGCATCTGCATAATGTGGAACAACAGCATCCCCAGCAACGCCGGTACCGATGCATAAAAGAAAAGCATTCGCACATCAAAGCGCTGACGAACCTCAAGCTTCTTGTTGCGCATATTGCCTCGTCAACAGATGCCATAGCGGAATACACAGGCACAATGTCAACAAAGATGCCGCCAGTCCCCAGCCAGGTTGCAGCAGGGAGAGCACAACGGCCAGCATCAGAAACAGCCTTTGCGGCAAGCCGGCTCCGAGATGCTGATCCAGATAAATCATAGCCAGCGGCACCAGTGTCACCATCAAAAAACTGGCTCCAAATGACCAGTAAAGCACGACATCATGAAATAATACACAGGGCAATACCCAAACCCAGTTCTGGCGATGTGCCAACAGACTGGCCAGAAGCAATGCAAGTGCCCAGTCCGGTTGCGTCATTGTGTTTGAGAAGGCCAGATTCAGACTGATGCCCAGCAACGAGAAAACAGGAACGAGGATCGGAATCATGGTATTGCGTGCAGTTGAGACGCAACTGCCAGCCATGTATCGCGTTGCCAGTGTGCAACCGGTGCAGCGGATACACTAATAAACAGCTGGCCGGGAATCGGACGAATGCTGGTAATGCGAGCAACAGCAATTCCGGGAGGGAACATGCCACCGGCACCACTGGTATACAGAATTTGCCCGGGCTTCGGTGCCAGATCCAGTGGTACAAACTCAATCGACAGACTTTCACCCTGGCCTCGTGAAATGGCAGCCAGAGCCGTTCCCGGAATGGTGACAGGCACAACCAGCGAGGCATCGAAAATGGTTCTGACCGTTGCGTGATTTTCCGATGTGCTGTCTATAACACCCACCAGACCTTCACTGGATACAATCACATCATCTCTGGATACATCATCCACTTGCAGAACCAGACGCTGGCTCATGGATTCCGGACTACGGCCACGCACTTTGGCTGCATGCCAGCGGTAACCTGTAATGTCTGAAATTTCGAGGATTTTTCTGAGTTGCCTGTTTTCTTCCCGCAGGCTGTTCGCTTCCTGAATCAGGGCAGCTTGCTGCTGGGATTTTTTCTCAAAGGCCAGATATTTCTTATGCAGCGAACTCTGTTCGGTCAACCATAGTTCAGCAGATTGCCACCATTGCACCGGCGCATGCAATGCTTCCAGAGCAGGCCACATGGCCAGCATGGCAGAGGAACCGATAGTAACGCGGGAAACAGCGTATAGACTCAGGATTATCATTGCTACAACCATCCACAGTCTGTAGCGGCGGGAAATAGCGATCATAAATAATGAATGATTACAATGTTGTCATTGCACTCATATGCGCACACGAAAAATACCCGCCTGAATCGCCAGTTATTCATGTTCCGGGAACCCGACAGAAATACTCTCAATGTTCGGGGTCATACATCTCAATCTGGCACTTGCCGTGATACCCGCCTGCACGATAGTCGAATACCGCCAGCAAAAGACCGGGGATGGATTTTTTGCAGCTTCATCCATCTGATTTACTCCTCGAACAGAACGCCTCGCATACGATCAAGCTCTTCCAGCACGCGTCCGCTGCCCAGAACCACACAATCAAGCGGGTTTTCAGCAATGGTTACCGGAAGGCCGGTCTCTTCACGCAGCAGTTGATCCAGCCCGACCAGCAGGGCTCCGCCACCAGTCAGTACAATGCCCTTGTCTACGATATCAGCAGCCAGTTCGGGAGGCGTGCGTTCCAGACAAACTTTGACGCCTTCAATTATCGCATTTACTGATTCGGTTAATGCCTCAAGAATTTCGGAGTCGTCAAGCAGCAGGTTTTTGGGTACGCCGTTGATCAGATCGCGACCCTTCACCTCCATCTCACGGCGACTCTCCTGCGGAAAGGCGCTGCCCAGTTGCATTTTTATTTTCTCAGCTGTCGGGGCACCGACCAGCAGACTGTATTTGCGGCGCAAATGATTGATAATGGATTCATCCATTTTATCACCACCGACGCGTACAGAGCGTGAATAGACGATTCCGCCATAGGAAATTACGGCGATTTCACTGGTTCCTCCGCCAATATCCACCACCATGGAGCCGGAGGCTTCAGTCACCGGCAGATCGGCACCAATCGCCGCTGCCATAGGCTCCTCAATCAGGTAAACTTCGCGGGCACCTGCCGACAATGCCGATTCCCGAATAGCCCGACGTTCTACCGGTGTGGAACCAAAGGGCACACAAATCACAATACGCGGATGAATGCCCCAGGTTCGATCATGCACCTTGCGGATAAACTGCTTGAGCATTTCTTCGGTAACCACAAAGTCGGCGATCACACCGTCCTTGAGAGGTCGAATGGCCTGAATACTGTCCGGTGTACGTCCCAGCATACGTTTGGCATCCGAACCGACAGCAAGAACCCTGCGATGCTGCCTGCCGCCGCCGGTATGGATCGCCACCACAGATGGTTCGTTGAGCACGATGCCGGATCCACGCACATATATCAGCGTATTGGCCGTACCAAGGTCAATGGAAATATCACGGGAAAACATCCCGAACAAACGATTCAGCATAGAAAACCCGCCTATGAAAAACTAAGCCCTCAACGCTAGTAGCAGAACCAAGGCAGGTAAAGCGATGGAGGTTCAAGAAGACAAGGTGTGTCGGGATTTGCCTGATGATTTGATGTAAACCCTGTTCCAGGCAAGTTTACACCTGTGCTGCGATAAGTTTAAACAACCCAATCAGGCGTTAAAGTGTTTAATCATCCTATAATAATTCTGATGAATCCAGCATTCCTCAAGAGGGTCTGGATTTGGGTGGCTGTAATGGCGGATATCCCTTTTTTTTGCGCATCCTGTTTATCGTGTTAATAATCAGAGGCCGGTTAATGATCCAGCACTCAAGACGGTATTTACCGGGATAGTTCATTACCATCAGTCCGAACAGTATGCTTAACAAGCCCTGTCCGGGAGTGAACAGCATGATAATTCCGGCCAGTATCAGAAAAATACCCAGTAAATTTTTAAGCCCCGCCAGCATCAGTATCACAACAGGGTGACGGGTTTCATCTGATATAGTATGTCGCTTGTGATGGCTGAAATAATCCACTGGAATGCGCACCACAAACATCCGCATTGAAATGTATCCAATGATCAGACTAAGCAGCGAGATGATTGCAATCCAGGCTGCATATTCATGAATATAGTCTATCCATATCTGCACAAGCTAAAGCTTATACATTACAGACTGATAGCAAGTGAAATATATCCTCTCTTCAAACTGTCAACAGAGATGTGGCGAGAACGGGGGATTGCAGGCTTTGAAGTCAATCGCATATGCCCCCATAGCTTTAAATGACATGACAACATCTTCCGCATCAATCATTCTCACGACAAACTGATACTTCGATAGTATCCCCACAAGGCATGACATCAATCAACATTGCACAACAACAAACCTGACAGTCTTCAGTATAAGATTCAGGTTCACCTGTACGCTCAACTGTCAGTGTATTGCGTTCTCCGCAATATGGGCACAGCACCGTGACATATTCCAATGCATCCATATTCCCCACCTTAAGGAGCCCTTCATTATTTTAGCATGAATTGAAATGATTCTATTCGCATGGCGGCTATGTCAGTTTATAAAAAGGCGTTGCCATGAAGTTCGTGCTTGAGTTCACCCAATCCATGTAACGCATACGCTGGTTCTGGCATGGTTACCGGCACTGATACTTTTGAACAATACAACGTTATTGATCGATATCATTGATATGATTCGCTACTGGCGCGGTGAGAGACAGGTACAATGATTCAGACCAATCCTCCGAAATATGTCAACCAATCAATGAAACTACTTCGCCATCACGTTGATGAACCGAACCCATGCGATACGTGGTTTCTCCGGCTTTCTGGAGTACGGCTTCCACCTTATCCGCTTCGGATTCAGGCAGAATCACGGCAAAACCGATACCCATATTGAATGTACGATAGCGTTCGTCACGAGCGACATCAGCAAAGTCGAGCAGATATTCGAAAGCGGGTGGAACTGGCCATGCACTGACATCAATGGTGACTGCCAGTTCATCGCTGAGCAAACGTTCAAAATTATCGAACATGCCACCGCCGGTGATATGGGAGAAGCCATGAATCTCTGCACCGGACTGCATCAACGCATTCACAGCAGGAACATAAAGACGGGTAGGGGACAACACGCCTTCTACGGCTTTTCGACCATCGGACAGTACATCGTTATTCAAATCAGCTTTGCCAAGCTCAAGCAACCTGCGAACCATCGAGAAACCATTGGAATGAGGACCATTGGAAGCCAGGCCGATAATAACATCACCAGCGGAAATTTTACTTCCATCCACCATTTTCGGTCTGTCCACCACACCGACACAAAAACCACCGATATCATAATGCCCCGGTGCATACATGCCTGGCATTTCGGCTGTTTCGCCACCAACCAGCGAGCATTTACATGTCCGACATGCATCGGCAATGCCTTCGACTACACCCGCCAGTGTTTCACCGGCCAGTTTTCCTGTGGCCAGATAATCGAGGAAAAATAATGGTGTGGCTCCGAGTGCCGCCAGATCATTCACACACATCGCAACCGCATCAATACCGGCGACATGTGGCCGATCGTATTCCTGCAATAATAATAACTTGGTGCCCACACCATCTGTACCGGATACGAGTACAGGTTCTTCCATGTCTGAAAAATCCGGCTTGAACAGGCCGCCAAAACCGCCCAGCCCGGATAACACTTCCGGCCGCATGGTGCTGTTAACCGCCTTTGTAATACGACCTACAAATGCATTGCCAGCATCAATATCAACACCGCAATCGGCATAACTCAGAGATTGTTTATCAGTCACGGCTGTTCCTTTTATACCTTGTTAAACGTCTAGATTGCGTACTTTCAGGGCATTGTCCTGAATAAATTTACGGCGCGGCTCAACTGCATCACCCATCAGCGTGGAGAAGGTTTCATCGGCACTGACCACATCTTCCAGCGTGACACGCAGGAATGTGCGAACCTTGGGATCCATCGTGGTTTCCCACAGTTGTTCAGGATCCATTTCACCCAGCCCTTTGTAACGCTGAATACCCAGGCCTTTGCGCCCGGATGCTTCAATATGGCTGGCCAGTTCATCGAAATGCGTAATCGGTACCACGGTATCACCAAATACCAGACGTGCACCGTCATCCACCAGATTCTGCATGGATGCACATAGTTTCTGTGCTTCGGAGAATTCGGAGGTTCCAATCAGATCCTTGTCCAGACGCGAAATGATTACACGACCATGGTCACGACGCTGGAATTGAACCCAGAAACTACCGTCTTCTTCATCTTCCATGATTTTCCAGCTCAGTGTTTCATCCACACGCGAGGCCTGCCTGAAAGCCCAGTCCAAAGCATCCATGCGCTCTTCCAGTAAATCACGATGGCGCATCATCTTTATTGTTGTCTTGCCACTCTCAATCAGAAACTTGAGCACCTTGGCATCAATACGTTGTGATAAACGGGCCTGCAAACGTTGCAAACGGTGGATGCTTCGAATAGAGGTCTGTAAACGCTCCCCGCTCATTGCTTTGGCTTTCTTGCTGCTGAAATATTCTTTACCCTCGCTGCCATGTTCGAGCAGGAACTCGAAGAGTTCATCATCATTGGCAATATAACGGGCTTTTTTACCACGTGCGACACGATATAACGGCGGCTGTGCAATATAGAGATGACCGCGTTCGATTACTTCCGGCATTTGCCGGTAAAAGAAAGTGAGCAATAAAGTAAGAATATGCGAACCATCAACATCAGCATCGGTCATGATGACAATTTTATGATAACGCAGTTTGGAGATATCAAAATCATCTTTACCAATACCCGTGCCCAGTGCCGTAATCATGGTACCGATTTCCTGACTCGACAGCATTTTATCAAAACGGGCCTTCTCTACATTCAGAATCTTACCCTTTAACGGCAGAATCGCCTGTGCCTTGCGATCACGTCCCTGCTTGGCAGAGCCACCGGCGGAATCACCCTCCACCAGATAAATTTCGGACAGGGCAGGGTCTTTTTCCTGACAATCGGCCAGCTTGCCGGGCAGGCTGGAGATATCAAGCGCACCTTTGCGGCGGGTAAGGTCACGGGCTTTTCTGGCTGCATCACGCGCTGTTGCTGCTTCGGCTACCTTACTGACAATGCGCCGGGCTTCTTTCGGGTTTTCTTCAAACCACTCGGCCAGTTTTTCGTTCACGATACTTTCCACAATCGGGCGTACTTCGGAAGAGACCAGTTTTTCCTTGGTTTGAGATGAAAATTTCGGATCAGGCACTTTGACCGACAATACGGCCGTTAATCCCTCACGACAGTCTTCACCCGTCAAACTGACTTTTAATTTCTTGGTCAGCCCGTTCGCATTGGCGTAATTGTTAATGGTTCGTGTCAGGGCGCCGCGCAAGCCTGCCAGATGGCTGCCACCGTCTTTTTGTGGGATATTGTTGGTAAAACAGAATATATTTTCCTGATACGAATCAGTCCACTGCATGGCCAACTCGGCTGTAACACCGTCTCTTTCTCCATTCATGCTTACACATTGCGCATGCAGGGGTGTACGGGTGCGGTTTAAATGTGTCACAAAAGCGGAAATGCCACCTTCATATTCAAACACGACTTTATTATCGCTGCGCTCATCGATGACCTCGATATGCACACCGGAGTTCAAAAATGACAATTCACGCAAACGGGCAGCAAGAATATCGAACGACATATTTCGATGGGAAAATATTTCCAGACTCGGCAGGAAACGGACTTCCGTGCCCGTACCCTTGGCTTCGCCAATCACTTTCAGCGGAGCGACCGGTTCACCCATGGCATATTTCTGATAATGCACCTTGCCTTCACGCCGAATCACCAGTTCCAGCGATTCTGACAGGGCATTCACCACAGAGACACCCACACCATGTAATCCGCCGGACACTTTATAGGAGTTATCATCAAATTTACCGCCGGCATGAAGTACCGTCATAATCACTTCAGCCGCCGAGACCTGCTCTTCTGAATGCATGCCAACCGGAATACCGCGTCCGTTATCACGCACAGTCACCGAATCATCGGAATGAATGATCACTTCGATTTTATCGCAATGTCCTGCTAATGCTTCGTCGATCGCATTATCCACAACCTCGAATACCATATGATGCAACCCGGTACCGTCATCGGTATCACCGATATACATACCGGGACGTTTACGTACGGCATCCAGTCCGCGCAGTACCTTGATACTGTCGGCGCTATAATCTTGCGGTTGTTGAGAAGCACTCATGCTGCTTCCTCCATGGTTGTTTCATTGATTGATTCTTTATTCATGGCCACCACCTGCTGATCCGGCTTAACATCACATAATCCGTGCTGCGTTAATATCTGAGTATGGATATCCAGTTGAGGAGTAATCTCCACGCCATCAGGAGCTGTCATTAAAATCTGCGCCGGGCTCTGCTGCAAACGATGAAACAGTCTCATCTGCCGATCTCGATCCAGTGCTTCCAGGCAATCATCCAGCAATATAACCGGAATCAAGCGCCTATACCTGCTCCACAGTGCGCATTCTGCCATCTTCAAGGCTATCGCAGCCAGCTTTTGCTGTCCACGGGAACCGGCACTGCGAATCTCGCGTCCCTGGAAGTTGATGTTGATACCGTCCACATGTGGCCCGAATCGCAAACTCCCGACTCTGGCATCATCGTTGCGTTTGCTTTTCAGACGCTCCAACCATGCCGCCTGCGAATAATCCGGCATACTCATCGATACACTCACAGCATCCTCGGTCAAAACCTGCTCTGCCAGCAGCAAGGTATTGATTTCCGTAATCAAACGACAACGTGCACTGACAATCTGTAATCCGTGTTGAACAATCTGCTGTTCCCAGGCATCGAGTTCACTGGAAAACACCTGCCGCCTGAGCAAACGACCACGCTGCATGACAGCACGCAGATAACAATCATAATGCATGCGCGTATGCCTGAAACAGATCATCATCAGCGCATCCAGCCAGCGTCTTCGCTCACCCGGTGCCCCGTCCACAATCTTGCGTCCCTGTGGTGCCTCCACCAGCACCGGAAAACTTTCGCTGACGTCCTTGCGGCGCTGAATATCTCGGCCTTGCAAACACACTGAAGTTTTTCCTTTCCTGCCGGCTACCGTTAAATGCATCGGACCGAAACGCCGCCATTGGCCCTGAATCATAAAACTCGTCTGTCCGTGCTTAACCAGAAATGGACTGCGCGATTGACGAAAAGAACGACCATGCGCCATCAGATAAACCGATTCCAGCAGGCTGGTTTTCCCACTGCCGTTCGCGCCGGTGATCAGATTCAGACCCGGTAAAATATGCCATACCAGTGCATCATGGCAACGCAAATTTCTAACCTTCACCTGTTCTATCGTGAGCGGTGTGGCCAGTTGAAAATCTGTCCCGGATGCAGTCATCTACAACTCAATCTAAATCCTCATCGGCATAATCACATGCCTGGATTGAACATCATCTTCACCGCTAATGAGTACAGGAGACAGTTCATCTTTCAAATCAATACGAACATTGGCTGAACGGATAGCACCAAGCGTATCTCTCAAATAACGCCCATTAAATCCAATCGCTGTTTCCTGGCCATTGTAATCTGCCTCAATATGTTCTTCGGCTTCTTCCTGTTCTGTATTATGCGCAGAAATATCCAGACCCTTCTCGCTGAATACCAAACGGATATCATGGGTAAACTCATTCGCCACAATCATGCTCCGGCGCAGCACCTGATCAAATTCGCTACGGGCAATAATTACTCTGGCCGGATTATTGGCAGGAATCACATCCTGATAGACAGGGAAACGGGCATCGATCAATTTGGAGGTCAGAATATTGGAACCGGCAACAATACGAATCTGACGCTCCCCAAGAAAGATCTCAATCTGTTCCTGACACTCTTCACTCAGCTTCCGGATTTCCATTACTGCTTTTCTCGGAACAATACATTTTCTCGCTTCTACAGATTGTTCCAGCCTGATTTCAGACAGTGCCAATCTGTGCCCGTCGGTAGTCACCAGGCGCAACATCTGTTCTGCATCCACTTCAAACAGTGTGCCTGTCAGATATTTGCGTGTTTCGTCTGTGGACATTGCAAAACTTGTCGCTGCTACCATATCAGCCAATGTCATGCCGGATACAGAGATCGATATTTCACTGGGTTCTTCAGTCAGCGAGGGGTATTCATCGGCAGGTAATGATGTAACCCGAAAACGGGATCGACCACTGCGAATGGAAACAAAATTATCACCGGTTTCCATGATTACATCCTGTTCAGGATCCAGTTCCTTGATAATATCGAACAACTTGCGTGCTGATACGGTGATCGAACCTGTCTGCTGGATCTGGGCTTCCGCCTGACTGTGAAGCCCCACTTCCAAATCGGTAGCTGTTATCAGCAGTCTGTCATTTTTGGCTTCAAGTAATAAATTAGCCAGAATAGGAATGGTATGACGCTTCTCAACAATGCTCTGACAGCGCTGTACTGCCTGTAACAGAGAAGCTCTGGACAATGTTATCTTCATACTGACTTCCTCTTTCTCTTTTTATTTAAAAAATATAGTCATCATCATAGGTGCTGTGGATAGTGTGGATAACCATTTATTTCCCTGTAATTCTATCATCTTGATAGGGTTACAATCATGTGAACAACAACAACAACTCCCTGTACATGGTATGTGGATAACTGAACATTACGGCGTCTGGTTTATCGTTCAACCACTTTATACTCAAACCATCCACAGGCCATGAGGCCCCTTATGCACATGATATGATCGTTTTGGGTTATTGTTTCAGCAATGCAATAATCCGGCCCATTTCTTCATCAAAATCATCCGATTCTTCACGCATCTTTTTAATTTTCCGAACAGCATGCAATACAGTAGTATGATCCCGACCACCAAACTGACTTCCAATTTCAGGCAGGGACTGGGTTGTCAGGTCTTTGCTGGCATACATAGCAATCTGACGGGGGTAGGCGACATTTTTACTACGTTTGCTGGAAGTCATTTCCCTGATATTGATATTGAAATAGGAAGCAACCTTTTTCTGGATATCCAAGATAGAAATCGCGCGAACTTCTTCATGCAATAAATCGCGCAAAACATGGCGGGCAAACGTGATGTCGATCGTGCGGCCGGTCAGTGTGGCGTGGGCGGTCAGACGAGTCAGAGCCCCTTCGAGTTCGCGCACATTATTGGTAATACGGGAAGCCAGCAAATGGGCGACATCTTCATCCAGCATAATACCCGCCAGTTCGGCTTTACTGCTCAGAATTGCCAACCGGGTTTCCAGATCAGGAGCCTGTATATCTGCAACCAATCCCCAGTTAAACCGGGAACGTAATCGCTCCATGAGGTTGGTCAGTTCACGAGGGCTTCTGTCCGAAGTCAGAATAATCTGTTTTTTTATTTCATACAGGGCGTTAAAGGTATGAAAGAACTCTTCCTGAGTACGATCCTTTCCGGCAATAAACTGAATATCATCGATAATCAACACATCGACCTGACGATATTGATTTCGAAACTGATCGGTGGATCCGTTACGGATAGCCTGGATGAGTTCATTGGTGAACCGTTCTCCGGTTCGGTAGGCAATACGGATATGATCGCAATTGATCAGGGAGTTGGCGACAGCATTAATCAGATGTGTTTTACCCAGACCAACACCACCGTAGAGATAAAGGGGGTTATAAATTTCGCCGGGTTTATCCGCTACCGCGCGACAGGCAGCGTGGCAGAATTCATTGCCGGAACCCACAACGAAATTGTCAAATGTGAAACGGGGATCGATAAAGCCATCGACCAGTGATGGCTTCGAAGCAGCAGTTTGTTGCGATGTTTCAGCAGCTTCGTCCAGTGAAGGGTCGACCAGATAAGACACGGCCATATCTGTCCCTGAAACCTGTTTTGTCAGGGTGGATATTTTCTCTCCGTAGTTGTTTTTCAAGCCATCGAGGAAAAACCGGCTGGGAACCTTGATGACAAGTTTTTCACCATCGTACTGTGCCGATAATGAACGTATCCATGCATCAAATCGTGATGCCGGAAGCTCCTCCTTCAGTAAGTCTGAAACATGTTGCCAGATTGATTCATTGTTCATAGTTACCATTGCCTGAATAGTACATGCATCATACTTATCATCCAGTCCTGCTAAGGGTTTAAGAAGTTTTCTTGACATAGCTAAGCCAGTATTTATCATGCGCGACCCTTTTTAGCAACCTTGGGAACAGGAGATAAACCATGAGCTTTACCTATAAGCCAAGCCGAATTCGCCGAGCACGCCGCCATGGTTTTCGTGCGCGTATGGCCACCCGATCAGGCCGTGCTGTGATTAATCGCCGCCGTGCCAAAGGTCGCAAACGGTTGTCTGCCTGATTTCATCGCATCAGCGATTTCCTAAATCGTATCGTTTACGGTCAAAAGCCGATTTTTCCTCGATACGAAAAGGCAAAAGAATCAAGGTGGGAAACCTCCGCATCATTTATCGAACGAATCAACTGGAATATTGTCGTTTGGGTTTGGCAGTATCCAGAAAATATGGCAATGCTGTGCAGAGAAACAGATTGAAACGGCAATTACGGAATACTTTCCGAACGAGCGCTTGTCATGCTATGGGTGTTGATATGCTGATTATTCCAGCCACAAACGCTAGTCATATGCAATGCCCGGCCAATGATTTGATGCAGGCGATAGTCACTATTCGCCGCAAACTCACATCTTCAGCATGATGAAAAAAATCTTTGCATCGCTGGTTCGTTTCTACCAACTGTTTATTTCACCCATAGTTCCGAATCATTGTGCCCATATGCCAAGCTGTTCACACTATATGATTGAGGCTATTCAGAGATATGGTGCGTTACGTGGCATTTGGCTTGGCGCCAAACGTCTGTTACGTTGCCACCCGTTTTCAAAAGGTGGTTATGATCCGCTTCCATGATAAAGGCATGGCGGATTTATTAATATATAAATCAATAACTTAGATAATCGATTAGCGATTTCAGGGAGAAAAATATGGAACAACGCAATATGCTGCTGGCTTTTGCATTGTCGATGGTTGTGTTGCTGGGTTGGCAGCAGCTGTTTCCACAACAGCAGGAAGCTGTTCAACAGCAACAGACAGAGTCTTCTGCCATCGTTGAGAAGAAAGCGGCACCGGTTGATGATACCTATGCCCAGCCACCCGCCATGCCTGAAGCGAGCGAACTTTCTGCACAGGCTTCTGCTTCTCCCGAATCCGGTTCTGATGTATCACACAGTATCGAAACAGGTGAAACCTTTATCCTCGGCAATGATCTGATCAGACTTAAAGTGAATGATAAAGGCTGGATTACCCAGGGAACGCTGCTGAAGTACAAAGAGTCGCTCGAGCCCGGAGCAGCCAATGTAGATGTGTTATTTATGAATGATAAGGGCCATGCAGTATATGCCAATTCGGGCATCATTGGCGCAAAAATAAACACACCGTTTACGGTAGTGAGTCAGGGAAAACTCTCACTTACTTTGCAGGCTACGCTTGATGGTGGTCAAATCTGGCAGCGCCAGTTCCACCTGACCCCGGGTAGTTATAAAATAGAAATCACGGATAAAATTATCAATGGCGCCGGACTGAAAATGTATCGCCAGGTAGTAGAGCGCAATCCGGACAAAACACTGAATACATTCTATGAGCATATGGGTCCGACAGCCTTGCTTAACGGTAAGCTGGTAGAACCGGATTATGATGATCTGGATGAGAAAGGTGCGGAACGCATGGCATCCATGGGTGGCTGGACTGCGATTATGAATCGCTATTTTATTGCTGCCCTTATTTCCAATCCGGAGCAGAATTATCCCTATTATTTCAAAAGTGACGGGCGTTCCTATCAGGCAGGATTAATTGATGACGGAAATATTGAAGGCAAGAATGTTGTGTTTAATACACAGCTTTATATTGGTCCTAAATCGATTCCGATACTGGAAGCTGCCGGTTCAGAACTGGAACGTTCAGTAGATTTTGGCTGGTTTGCGCCAATTGCCAAGCCCATGCATACCTTTCTGGCCTGGTTATACAAATATATCGGCAATTTCGGCTGGTGTATTGTTATTCTGGTGCTGTGCATCAAACTGCTGTTTTTCTATCCGACGCAGAAATCCTATGAATCCATGGCCGGTATGCGCAAGTTGCAACCTGAAATGGCCCGGATCAAGGAGCTCTACGGTGATGACCGTCAACGCATGAGTCAGGAAATGATGGGTCTGTACAAGAAACACAAGGTCAATCCGATGGGCGGGTGTTTGCCGATTCTGATTCAGATACCTGTGTTTTTTGCACTATATAAAGTATTATTGATGTCGATTGAAATGCGTCAGGCACCGTTTATCGGCTGGATTCATGATATGTCTGTACAGGATCCGTATTTTGTATTGCCGGTTATCATGGGTGCTTCCATGTATATTCAGCAGAAACTGAATCCACAGCCGCCTGACCCTATGCAGGCCAAGCTGATGCAGTTTTTACCGGCAATATTCACCGTATTGTTCCTGTTTTTCCCGGCGGGACTGGTACTGTACTGGGTCGTCAATAATACCCTATCAATTCTCCAGCAACGACTGGTCATGAAGCGGTTGAACGTCGATTAAGCAGCCAGACTCAACCATAGCAGCCATCGCCACGCCGGTTGGGCGTGGCGGTGTCGGAATCGTACGCATGTCAGGACCGCAAGCCCTGAGTATCATGAAACAGGTGACGATGCTTGACGATATTACTCCGAGAACCGCCACATTGACACGCTGGCTGGATAGAACCGGCGATGTTCTTGATGAGGGATTGGCGCTCTTTTTTCCTGCTCCTCATTCTTATACAGGAGAAGATGTCATTGAACTGCAGGGGCATGGAAGTCCGGTACTTCTGCGTGCTTTGCTGGAGCGATTATATGAACTGGGCTGCAGGCCGGCTGAACCCGGCGAGTTTACCCGCCGTGCTGTTGAAAATGGAAATATAGAATTATCTCAGGCTGAAGCTGTGGCGGCATGTATTGATGCTGCAACAGTGCGTGCAGGAAAACAGGCCCTGAGGCAGCTTCAAGGAGTATTCGGGCAGCATATTAACACGTTGATGCAACGCCTGACCGGTTTGGTGGCGCATGTTGAAGCCTGTCTGGATTTTCCCGAGGAAGAAATTCCGGCTCTGTTTTTTGAGCAGCTGTCCGAGAATATGCAAGAAACAGTAATTACACCTATTGAGAAGCTATTATCAACGGCTCCGCTGGGTGAACGGCTTTTTGAAGGCGCTGTTGTGGCGATTATTGGTGCCCCCAACGTGGGAAAATCAAGTTTGTTAAATACTCTGGCAGGTCGTGATCGTGCCATTGTCAGTAATATCCCCGGGACAACCCGTGATGTTCTTGAAATCGATTTTGAGGTTCACGGCATTCCGGTGCGTCTTGCAGATACTGCCGGATTGCGAACAAGCGACGATGCTATTGAGCAGGAGGGGGTCCGTCGGGCAGAGGCAGCAGCCGAGCAGGCCGACGCAATTATTTTTGTTGCCGATGCAAGCCGCCCTGATACATGGGACACAAGCAGGAATGCGAATATTTTTCTGATGAACAAGGTAGATCTTGTTGATGCCGTTTTTCCTCCTCAATTTATTCCGGTGAGTATCAAACAGAAAACCGGTCTGGAACAACTTTCCGATGTTCTTGCAAAACAACTGGGTGATATGAGCCTTGCAGATGAAGGCCTGCTGGTGACGCGGGAACGGCATCGGACTATCTTGCTCGAGACGTTGTCGCATCTTCAGGCGGGAATGAGCATGCTTCATTCCGAAGACCAGCTGGAATTGACGGCCATGGAGTGGCGTGCTGCATGGAGTCAGCTTGGCAGTATCCTGGGTATCGGGGATATAGAATATATTCTGGATCGTGTTTTTTCTGAATTCTGCATCGGCAAGTAACATCGGGCTTAACATTTTTCTGTTCTCCTCCTTGAAAGGTAGGCATGGTTTGCGGCATAATGGCCAACCTTTTGGGTATATCCGTGAAGGGGATGGGGATTGGGCACACTGTTTGTTATCTAACACCCTGTTTTAAAAAGGTTTTTGGGAGATTTTATGTCAGCTAAATATCCAGTTATTTCCGTTACCGGTTCTTCTGGTGCCGGTACAAGTACAGCGAAGCTTGCTCTTGAGCATATTTTCAGGCGTGAGCAGGTCACGCCGGCGATTATCGAAGGTGATTGCTTTCATCGTTTCGACCGTATGGAGTTTCGTGCCAAAGCAAAAGAGTTTGAAGCGGCTGGAAAGCGTTTAAGTCATTTTTCTGATGAAGCTAATCTGTTCGATAAAATTGCCGAGTTGTTTGATTCATATCGTCGTACCGGACGTGGTATGGCTCGTACATATGTACATGATGACGAAGAAGCCAAGATCTATGGTGTAGAAGCTGGAAAGTTTACCGAATGGCGTGAAATAGGTGAAGGTTCAGATCTGCTTTTTTATGAAGGCTTGCATGGCGGTGTGGAAGAAGTTCGTCCGTATGTTGATTTGCTGTTGGGTGTTGTTCCTGTAGTGAATCTCGAATGGATTCAGAAAATTCATCGTGATACAGAAATGCGTGGATATTCACAGGAAGCTGTTGTCGATAACATTCTGTCCCGCATGCATGATTATGTGCACTTTATTACGCCGCAGTTCACCAACACTGACATTAATTTCCAGCGTGTTCCGTTGGTGGATACATCAAATCCGTTTATTGCTCGCGATGTTCCTACGCCGGATGAAAGTGTTATGGTTATCAGAATTCGCAAGCCTGAAAAATGGGATATTGATTTCCCATGGTTACAAGCCATGTTGAACGGTTCGTTCATGTCCCGTCGTAATACGCTGGTAGTTCCTGCCTCTAAATTCGCATTGGCCATGGAGCTGATTCTTACGCCAATTGTACATGATCTGTTGGAAAAACGACGCATCGCACGAGGTTGATCCTGCGTAAACTTAAAAAGGGCGGCCATTGGCCGCCCTTTTTGTTTGCTAGGTGTTTAACCAGGCCGTAGCTTTCTCTTTTTATTCTTATGAAATATTTACCCTCAGGTACGCGTTGTGGGTGATGATGGAGTATGGTTTCACGTGAAACACCCGGATATTGTCGACGTTATTGTTGTGGGAGCAGGCCATGCTGGTTGTGAAGCAGCATGGAGTGCTGCAAACCGTGGTGCGAACGTTCGTCTCATTACACAAAATTTGGATACGATTGCAAAAATGTCGTGCAACCCGGCGATTGGTGGTATTGGTAAAGGGCATCTGGTGCATGAAGTGGATGCCCTTGCAGGTTTGATGGGGATTGCAGCGGATCGCTCCGCGCTTCAGTACAGGGTTTTAAATCGAAGAAAAGGTCCGGCAGTTCAGGCAACGCGGGCGCAATGTGACAGAAGAATTTATCATATGGTAATGCGCCAGTTGTTGGATACCCATGCCAATATATCACTGCATCAGGGTACGATATCCGAGTTGTTGTTTGAAGGTGAGCGTATAACCGGTGTGAAAGACGAATTCGGGGTTGAACACAAGGCGTTATCAGTGGTTCTCACTACAGGAACATTTTTAAGCGGTTTGATTCATGTGGGAGAAAAAACTATTCCTGCGGGTCGCTCCGGCGATGCACCTGTGTCCGGTTTGACTGACGAGCTGTACCAGCGTGAATTTAATCTGGGCCGATTGAAAACAGGTACGCCACCCCGTCTGGATAAGAAGACAATCAACTGGGGTGTACTTGAAATGCAGGCAGGCGAAACGGATGTGATCCCCTTTTCCTGCATGCATGAAAAAGTGACTCAGGATCAAATCCCTTGTGCCATCACCAGGACGAGTGAGCAGGGGCATGACATTATACGCGCCAATATGTCACGTTCTCCGATGTATTCAGGAAAAATTTCGGGTACCGGTCCCCGTTATTGTCCCAGTATTGAAGATAAGGTTGTTCGTTTTTCTGACAAAACAAGTCACCAGATTTTTTTGGAGCCGGAGGGGCGGGATCATCATGAGGTTTATCCCAATGGTATTTCTACCTCCTTGCCTGTTGATGTGCAGTGGAAGTTTATAAGGTCTATCCACGGTTTGGAGAATGCCGTCATTATCCGTCCCGGCTATGCCATTGAATATGATTATGTAGATCCGCAAGAGCTGAAGCCAACACTGGAAACCAAGAAAATACAAGGGTTGTTCCATGCGGGTCAAATTAACGGGACAACCGGTTATGAAGAAGCCGCTGCTCAGGGGTTATTGGCTGGTATTAATGCCGCAGCCCATGCTATTGGTTTGGACTCATGGGTGCCGGATCGTTCAGAAGCCTATCTGGGTGTTATGGTGGATGATCTTGTAACGAAGGGTATTACGGAGCCATATCGCATGTTTACATCCCGAGCAGAGTTTCGGCTGCAATTGCGGGAGGATAATGCTGATTTAAGACTTGGCGATATGGCAATGCAACTGGGTTTGTATGATAGTGAACGAAAGCGAACATTTGAATTAAGACGCTCAAAGCTTGATCGCGGCCTTAAATTGGCGCGCGAGACGGTTGTTGGTACGGGCAAGCTGTGGGCAGAGCGCTTGTCAGCATTGAATCTTCCAGCTCCGGCGCAGGCAATGAATATCAGCTCATATGCACACCGAAGCGATGTTGATCCGATCAATGCCATGGCATTATTGAATATGGATGGCGAATTTAACACCAGAGATATGAAGTCTTTATTGGCCCTGGTTCACTATGATGGCTATCTGGATAAACAGTTGTGTGAGATTGAAAGGTTCAGGAAGATGGAGGCAGAATGTATTCCCGCCTCGTTTGATTATGCTCAGGTGAAAGGTCTCAGTATCGAGTGTAAGCAGCGGTTGGCCAGTATACAGCCTGCAACACTTGGACAGGCTTCACGCATTTCAGGCATTACCCCGGCCTCGTTAACTACATTGATGCTTTATTTAAGGAAGGCTGATGCGAGTTGATTTATGCAAGGCGTATGTTCACGAGGTGTTGAAATTTCGCAAGGCTTTAAATTTAACCTCGATTTCAGATGCAGATGTATTCAATGTACGGTTTATCGTGCCATCTCTGGCCATGGCCGGGTGGATTCCTGATCAAGGGCGCATGCTTGATGTTGGAAGTGGAATGGGGGTTCCCGGAATCCCGCTGCTTCTTGCTAAGCCGGGATTAACAGGTGTGTTGGTAGAACGGAGAAAGAAGCGGGCCGAGTTTCTCAGGCATGTTGTCAGAAAACTGGGATTGAATGCCGAGGTGTATGATGCCGATATCACAGCCTTGCCTTCTTTGCGTGTCAATATTTGTGTGGCCAGGGCAGTGACTGATGAAGCCAGCTTATTGAATATGTTCGGGCACCATGTAACTCCCGGTGCTATTGCCGTAATGCCAGTGCCCAGGTCTCACTCCCCGGCTCAAATCGATGGATGGGAGATGGCGGGTGAACAATCGGTTTGCCTGGATGATTCAGAAGAGAATATTCAGTGTGTTCGTTGTTATCAGCATCGCGGATGATTATTTAATGGGAGGTTTCACGTGAAACATCAGGGGTTTGGTCCTGTGACAGCAATAGCTAATCAGAAGGGCGGGGTTGGTAAAACGACAACGAGTATTAATCTTGCAGCTTCTCTGGCGGCACTGGATCAACGCGTTCTGTTGATCGATCTTGATCCTCAGGGTAATTCAACCTCGGGGCTTGGGGTAGATCAGAAGCATGTGAGTTATGGAACCTATGATGTATTGATGGGGGAAAGTTCATTGGCAGAAGGGGTTGTCCCGACAGATTTTGAACGATTGTTCTTGCTGCCGGCCAGTGTGGATTTGTCAGGGGCAGAGGTTGAACTGGTCAATGAAATGGGGCGGGAATTGCGTCTGCAACAGTCTTTTTCTGCGTATCAGGGTGAATACTTTGATTATGTGTTTATCGACTGCCCTCCGGCTTTGAGTTTATTGACTGTCAATGCCCTGACAGCATCGGATTACGTGATGGTTACTTTGCAGACGGAGTTCTATGCCATGGAAGGGCTGACACAGTTGATGGATTCCATCCGGCGTGTTCGAGGTATGCTCAATCCGGATTTGACGATGGAGGGGATTTTGCTGACCATGGTGGACCGGCGAAATAATTTGTCAGCCCAGGTAGAACAGGATGTCCGCGCATATTTCGGTTCGCAGGTATATGAACAGATTATACCGAGAAATGTGCGCCTGTCTGAAGCACCGAGTTATGGCATACCGGTGATGTATCACGATGTGCGATCCAAAGGGGCACAGGCATATTTATCAGCTGCCCGGGAGTTCATGCATCGCAGAAAGGTATAGTGAGGGGAGGGGATATGCCAGAGACCCGTCAGAAGGAGGATATTATGGCAGTAGCAAAAAATCGTGGCCTGGGCCGTGGCTTGAATGCTTTGTTGGGAGATACGCCGACTCCGGAGGTGATGCGGCAGACAACGCAAATTCCTATATCAAAAATCAGCCCTAACAGTTATCAGCCAAGAACCCGCTTTTCGAATGAGCAATTGGAGGCCTTGACGGACTCGATTCGAAGAGAGGGTGTTTTGATGCCTGTTTTACTGCGCCCACGGGGTGACGGGTATGAGTTGATTGCCGGGGAGAGACGCTGGCGTGCATCTCAGGCAGCCGGGTTGACAGACATTCCTGCGGTTATTCGGAATGTTAATGACTTGCAAGCGCTCGAACTGGCTATTATTGAAAATGAACAGCGAGATGATTTGACCGCTATCGAATCGGGACGGGCCTATCGACGAATGATGGATGAATTCGGCTGCACTCAGCAGCAGGTAGCAGAGAAAATAGGCGTGTCTCGAGTTCAGGTGAGTAATCTTATTCGCCTGCTTCAGCTTTCTGATCCGATTAAAGAGCTGATTGAAAAACGGGAACTCAGTATGGGCCAGGCACGTCCGCTTGTGAGTCTTCCTGCACATATTGGCGAAAACCTTGCCCGACAGTGTATCGAGCATGGCTGGAGTGCCCGTCAGATGGAGCGGGAGGCAAAAAAGGCGGCGAAAGAGCCATCCGAAGCAACAAAAAAGGATGCAGATGCCGATGTCGTAGCTTTGCAGGATGAGTTGACCCGTAAACTGGGTTTGCATGTGGAAATTATTTGCAGAAAAAATGGTTCCGGTGAAATGCGCATTCGCTATACACAAGCTGCTGAGCTTGATGGTGTCTTACGCAAGCTTAGAAGCTAGAATGTGAAAATACTCTTATAAAACAAATAGTTATGACATATAATCATGACAGGCTTCACCTATGCTGGTGAATGGTTCTCTGTTCAGGGCGGTGAACTGGCATGCTGAATCCGGAGGTATACAGTGGGTCGATCAACTGCGGTTGCCGTATCATTTTGAGCAAGTAATCAGCTGCAACCCGGAAGATGCAGCAACAGCAATCGAATCAATGCAGGTGCGGGGTGCGCCAAGCATCGGTGTCGCAGCTGCCTGTGGTCTGGCACTGGCCTGGAAACAAGACAGGAAGAACTTCTTCGATCATTGGTTGCCGCGGTTTCGGGCGACGCGGCCAACTGCAGTTAATCTGTTTCATGCCTGTGATATGATGCAAGCATGTGCAGCAACATATCCAACAACAAGTCAGATGATTGAGTGCGCTCAAAGCTATGCGGATTCAGAAGTGTCGGCTAACCAGCGAATAGGGGAATATATGGCTGAATTGCTTGCTGTGGGGGAACGCAGAATCCTTACCCATTGCAATGCTGGCTGGCTGGCTGCGGTAGATTGGGGGACGGCAACTTCTGGAATTTATCATTTGGCGAGGGCAGGTGAAAAGCCATTTGTATGGGTGGATGAGACCAGGCCAAGGCTTCAGGGTGCTCGTTTGACTGCATGGGAGCTTTCTCAGGAGGGTATAGACTGTCGTATTCAGGCAGATGGCGCTGCGGCCTGGATGATGGCGAATGGAAAAGTGGATGCTATCGTTGTCGGGGCAGATCGTATTGCGGCCAATGGCGATGTAGCCAATAAAATCGGCACATATGCCTTGTCATTAGCGGCCAGAGAGCATGGGGTTCCGATGTATGTCGCGGCACCGACGTCCAGCTTTGATAAAGATTGCCATTGTGGAGGGGATATTCTGATTGAGCAGCGTGACGATGATGAGGTGTTGTGTATGGATGGTCTGGATGGATGCGGTCAGATTCAGCATGTTCGTGTTGCCGCATCGGGTGTGCCGGCCAATAACCCGGCGTTTGATGTAACCCCGAATGCCAACCTGAGCGGAATTGTCAGTGAAATCGGTCTTTGGCGAAGTTGTGATACCTGATGGAAACGCTGAATGAATTCCACCATCTGTTACAAAACCAAATACCTTCATGTTTGATCAATGCTGACCCGTTTATGTGCTGCGAGAATGGTCTGGCTTTTTCAAGACATCCTGTTCATGAGAGGAGTGTTCAATGATGCGAACTGCAATTTATCCCGGCACATTTGATCCGGTTACGCTGGGCCATGTGGATGTTGTGACCAGGGGATTGAAAATATTTGACCGTATCGTTGTCGGTGTTGCGGACAACCCGAACAAGGGGCCGTTATTTGATGCCGAGACACGGTTCTCCATGGTGCGTGAGACCTTTATCTCAGAACCGAAAATCGAAGTGGCCCGGTTTTCCGGGCTTTTGGTTGATTTGGCGCACCAGTATCATGCAGCTGCAATATTGCGGGGGCTGCGGGCGGCATCGGATTTCGAATATGAATTTCAGATGGCAACCATGAATCGCCGGTTGGATGCACAGATTGAAACAGTCTTTGTTATGGCCCGGGAAGATTATACGTTTGTATCCTCCCGGTTTATTCGTGAAATATCCAGTATGGGAGGTGATGTATCAGCACTGGTTCCTGCTTCGGTATTGCCTCACCTGTGTGGGCGATAAAGTGTTGTGCAGGCTTTGCCGGGCAGTGCATCGCAGTGCAATTTCAGATTTATCCGAATTCATGCTTGAGTTCAGTAGTCTGCTCG
Organism: Mariprofundus sp.; assembly: GCA_015485035.1. Lineage (GTDB taxonomy): Bacteria > Pseudomonadota > Zetaproteobacteria > Mariprofundales > Mariprofundaceae > Mariprofundus. Next base: position 723 of record WFUI01000215.1, on the reverse strand, counting down.
GTATGATGCGCCACCCTTGCCGGCATAGCTCAGTTGGTAGAGCAGCTGATTTGTAATCAGCAGGCCACGGGTTCGAATCCTGTTGCCGGCTCCATTTTAAGTCATTTTTGAAGTGTTTCTTGACAGTGCACTGCAAAGATGCAGTATCGCGCGCCCTTTTGGGTTGACCTTAGGGTCATGGCTTATGAAGGCGTGTAACGGAGAGGTTCCCGAGTGGCTAAAGGGGGCAGACTGTAAATCTGCTGGCTCAGCCTACGTTGGTTCGAATCCAGCCCTCTCCACCAGTTGCGGAAAAGCTGCTCTGAGCTTTTTCGGACGCGCGGGTGTGGTACAATGGTAGCACCTCAGCCTTCCAAGCTGATGACGCGGGTTCGATTCCCGCCACCCGCTCCATTTGTCCTTTGGACGTTTGGAACTGGCCCAGGTAGCTCAGGGGTAGAGCACATCCTTGGTAAGGATGAGGTCGCGGGTTCAATTCCCGCCCTGGGCTCCAGGTTTGGCAGTTATTATTGCATTGCAGTATGTCTGTCGTGGTTGAAAAATGGTTGATAAAATGAAAACGGAGAAGCGAAATGGCAAAGGAAAAGTACGAGCGCACCAAACCGCACGTTAACATTGGTACCATTGGTCACGTTGACCATGGCAAAACGACGTTGACCGCTGCGATCACGAAGGTATTGGCAGAGAGCGGCGGCGCGGAATTCAAGGATTATGGCGATATTG
>WFUI01000214.1 GCA_015485035.1 Mariprofundus sp. | reverse complement strand
TTATCAAATCTTTTGTCTCCTCCGATCCATGTAAACAACACACGCAGACCAAAGTTGAGAATCATAAATACAGAAATAAACACATTAATCGCAATCAACGTTGCAATCGGCCACATCGCCAGAGCAGCCAGTGTAAGTGTCATCAGAATAAAGACAAATACCAGTTGCCCCATACTGAACACCTGACTGGCTGAATACTGTGGCTGATCATTTCTCAGTTCATGAACTGACTTTTCGCTGAAAAATGCATCTCCGAAATCCTGTAACGTCCAGACGATATCAAATTTTGAGGTCACGACAAAGTCAACAGGCCCATCGACCACTTTTTCGATTTCCCGCATCACCTTGCCATCAAGATCAGCCACAGCCACCTTGGTCAGGCCACCTTCCTTACGCCATGGAATAAACAGGTTTTCTGAATATATATGATAGTGCTCCTGACGAACAAGCGCCTTGTCCGGAGGCTCATCCATCAAATTCACGAAAGGCTTGCCAAAATGATCAGCCAGCACTTTATAGAACTGGTATGGACGCACCCAGCCCTTGGAAATAATGATATCCCCCAGCCGGGTCCCCCATTGCTTCTGAATACTAATGGCTTCTTCAAGCCTGGCCTCGCTGATCAAACCATTCTGAACCAGCAGGTCGCCAATGCGCCCCTTTCTGAAATGATCGGTCAGCGCATCATAGAATTCCAGTGCTGTAATCCAGCCCTTGGCCAGCACGACTTCTCCAACCCGCAGGCCTTGCTCTTTCTGTAAGGAAAGAGCTTCGGCCAACTGGTCTTCGGTAATCAGCTTCTTTTCCAGCAAGCATTCACCGATTCTGCGAGGTTGTGATGTCTCCATCTGAGTCATAATCGTCCGAACCTTTATTTCTTCGGAAGCTTAATATCGTCATCCTCAGTATTGATGTTGGTGTGATGCATACGCTGGGAATGAAGATCCTCTGCAGTCGGCATCTCAACATCATGGTCATCACCCGGTCCCTGACGGCGGGAAATACGGAAGATATACACAATGAACAGGCTCAGCAGGAACCACAACAGGCCCAGCAGCCAGAAACGATATTCACCCATGACAGCAAACCAGTCCTTCGTATCAGGATAATAGACTTCAGCCAAAGTAGGCTGCTTGCTGTCAATACTCAGCAGGACGCCATGCGCATCAATAAATGCCACATCGCCTTCAATCAAACGCAATTTCTTGTCAAATTCATGTTTGACCAGTTCGGATGGGATCACCAGCAAACCATACGATGAAGACGCATTGGCAATCTGTGCAACAGTGATCTTCGGTAAAATATTTACGCTGAAGAACGTTTTGCCATCCTTGTCCCTGATCTCAACCGGCCCCTTGTGCATACTTACCGGTGCATCAAGGTTATCCAGGTTGAAATTACCAAAAGCCACAAACGGGGTATCGGGATTCAAGGCATCAGCCTCTTTTACAAAATGGATTCTGGAATAATCCATGACAATTGGAAGATCAGTCGTCACCCGCGAAATCAACTGCAGCGCGTTCTCCGGATCACTCAGATACTTGTCGGCAATGAATGTATCAAAGCCGGAAGAGAAATACTGAGCCAGACCAGAGAATTTCGATGGGGCTTCATCTGTTTTCTTCACAATAATCGAGGTGTCCGGAGTAATCTGCACAAAATCGGTTGGAAGAACGCCGAAGCAATCCCCCGATACAATATCATGCTGCACGACAAAACGAAGATTGTTGTACTGCTGCTGATAATCAACCGGCAGGGGCACAGAATAATCATGTTTCAGGCCATCATTCTCCAGCCGTTTCGAGAACACCATCACATCATTCAGAAACACATACAGTTCGTAGTTCGGATCTGCTTCCCAACGAACCGGAGCAATGATATTCAGATGCAGCATATCAAGTCTCGTGCCTGATGGCAGATCCTGAGGTGACAGCGTAGTACTCCAGGTGGTTTCATTGCCAATATAATGAGGCTCGGTATTCAGCTGATACAGCGGCAACGAATAATGTTCACTTTCAGAATCCTTGGGCAATGTCCGCATGGAATATAAGCGGTCCGGTTTATTGAGATCATAATGCCGGCCAGCCGCAAGCAATTCCCAGCGTCCCTCAATCAGATACAGAGGCTGAACATCGTAAGGCTCTGAAACAGCGATCGAAGCCACACTGCCTGACCTGATCAGGTTCAGATTATCTGCAGGCGTACGGAACACATCACCACTCTTAAGTTCAACAAACCCCTTGTGCAGACGTTTGCCCTGCTCATTCAACACCTTGATGATGTCCGCCTTTGGAGCCACAACCACATCACCAATAACCGGGAGACGTTTAATCACAATCTTCTTGCCGGCATTGGTTAATAACTCCATGACCGCCATGGCTGCGGAAAACTGGGTCGCATCCAGATCACCTGTCGGTAACGACACCACCACCTTCGGAGGCAACATGCGCCATGCATCCCGAATAGACTTGTCAATTGAGCTGTAAGTAATATCCATAGCCGTAGTCGGAAGAATATGAAGGAAGCCACCACCTGAGCGAATATCCAGGCAGCGGTTTTTATCGACCAGCGTACCGGCCTCAATACTCACCTTCACCATACCATCCCGGAACATGGATGATGGCAGCACAACCGCATTTTCATGCACCATATTATCCGCCTTGACAGTGATCTGGGTCAGGGGAATATCATTGATATAGATTCTTATATTGGACAGTGAAAACAATAATTCCGAGGCGCGGTATGACACCCGGAACACCCCGCCTCTGACGCTTGAATCCATCGGCGTCTTAAAATAGAAGTCCTGCACATGGCCACTCTGGGAGCCTTTAAATACATGCCCCTTCTTAAACCCCATATCAGCAAGCGTAATGGTCCGGATTGGACCCAGAGCACTCAGCGTCTTTCTGGCCGATGCGGGAGAAATCACAGACTGCCTCTGGACCTTCCACTTGGCGGCCCGGATATCTTTTTCCCTGACCCAGCCCTGAACATGCGATGTTCTTTCCGTTACCAGCACCCAGCCGGCATGCCGCTCCATTTCGATCAACTTCATCTTCGAGTCAACATTCATTACTTTTGAAGACGCCTCGTTTGGGCTGGCATAGATAACAGCCTGTTTCCCGGACACTGTCAGCGTATCACCGATTTTGGCTTCAGCCTGTAACCCAGACAGCAAAACAGCCACTGTCAAACAGATGGTTTTTGCCATGAAATTATTAAATTTATTTAACATTCTCTCCCCCTGATATTTAAAACTCACACCTTAATCTATTCATTATCA
>WFUI01000213.1 GCA_015485035.1 Mariprofundus sp. | reverse complement strand
GCACTGAGGAGTGTTTGGACATGCTCGTAGCGAATCGCGCCCCAAGGGGTGTGCTGGTAGTCCGGGTAATCGAATAATATGGCTACCTTGTTCATGTGGCTGATGACCATGCGCTTGGTGGCTGGGGATTTGCCAGCCAGGTACATATCCACCGGGTTCGCGCTGAGTGAATAATCACCGGTTAATGCCGGTAGCGCCGGGAGCTCATGTTTCAGGCTGGTATCGCGGGTAAATCGGCTGTCTCTGGGTGGCATGGGCCATGTCTCATATCAGATTTTGATGATATGAGTATAGTATATATTTTGATAATGTATATTATCATAAGTTTTTATATTGAAATATTTGACTGATATTCAAACAGTTAGATATTGAAAGATGCCGTATCTATAAGCAATTGATTCTGTACCCATTGTGGGCATACTTGATCTATGAAAGCTGTTTTTGTTGAAGCCTCGGCGTTTGAAAAATACAGAGCAAATTACCTTACTGACGAACAATATACAGCTTTGCAGAATGAGCTACTTGCGCTACTAGATACTGGTGATGTCATCTAGGGGTCTGGAGGCTTGCGCAAAATAAGGGCTGCATCGGGCGGTCGCGGAAAACGTGGTGGTGTACGCGTTATTTACTACTACCTCGCACACAAGAAGCGATTTTATTTGCTGACTATTTATGCGAAGAATGAAGTAAGTGATCTGACGAAAACTGAAATTAAGCATCTTCGAGCATTTTTAGAGGACTGGAAACATGAGCAAGCGTAATTTATTTGAAGAGCTCAATCAAAGCCTGGAAGAAGCCAAAAAACATGATCAGGGCAAATTGACTTTGCGCAGCACGTCGGTCGAAATAAAGCCTTTGGATATTACCACAAAAAGAGATCATTCGAATCAGAGAATCCCTGAAGATGTCACAGGCGCTTTTCGCCGCCTATTTGCATACGAATAAACGAACATATGAAAAGTGGGAACAAGGTGAATCACGGCCTAATGATCAGGCGATAACTTTATTGAAGCTCGTTAAACATGATCCTGATATATTAGAAAGGATAGCATCGCTTTAATGAATGGTATAAATCGCATATCGCCACTTATTGCATGTCGAGCGTGATATCCCAGCTTGATATTAACAGACACCTTTTCGCTACAGACTCATCATAATAGTACGTGACGTAAATAGGCCGCTAGCAGGTAGCCCAGAATCATAACAAATGCTGCAACCCCTAAACTCACATAAAAGCCTAGTCCGGTTTTCAATAATATAGGGAATAGAACAAATAATAATAAAGAGGGCACTACCAACCAAAGTATTTGTGTCGATAATTCTGCAATACGCTGCGTGTCTTTGGTATCAATGTATAACCATACAAATGATAGCACAGATATCAAAGGGACGGATGCCAGCAATGCGCCAATGAATGTATTTCGTTTACTGGCTTCAGAGACCATAACCACGATAATAGCAGTGATCACCACTTTTATGATGTAGTACATCATCTATTTACAAGTCGTTGCGGCCAATACTGAAAACCAACGCTCCTGAGTCGGCGTCCCATATGGCGGGCAATATCATCTCGGCATCGGTTTTTATTTTATGTTGCATGAAGAATTCGCTGGCATGGATCACTCTGTCTCCATTTGCATTGCGTATTTTTAGTAGAAGTCCGCCACCAGCCTGCTGTACTGGTAATAGCAGTACGGACTCATTGCGTATTAATAATGCGACTGACTCTATACGATTGAAATATGTCTCACACAAATCGTGTGACAGATAAATATTCCCGTTTTTGATTATAACTTGCTTCATGGCGTCTGCTGGTAGCTGGTAACGTCATCTTTGATTTTTGCGATAACTCGTTGTACGGCTTTGCTGACTTTCTTACTTAGGCCAATGCCTAATTCCAGAGACTCTGCTTCAATCAGGTAAACCGTGATATCTTCTGGAAACTCCTCCTTGTAAATACGTTTTCCCGCGTATAGTGCGTTATCCCACCTGAAGTCGTGCAGGTTATAGCCAGGATCAGGGATATTCTCCAATTCCTCGCCTGGCACTTTGAAGATACTGCCAGGTTCTGAGTCACTGCTGTTTGCATCAATAATTATCAGGGAATCGCTGCCGCGTGCCTGGAACATGACATCCATACCTGATGTGCCTGCATCAAATACCTGTATGTTGGGGCATGACTGGATATCGGGATCCTTTAATAATTGTTGCGCCACATAGACACCTGCACCGTCATCCTTTCGATTGGGATTGCCACAGCCAATAATCGATAACATGGTAATGATCTGCCTTCTGCCAACAACAACCACAATATGTTGATTGCGGTCAAAATACTAATTATCCACACCTACACTACACGCATAGCTGCAAATCATCAATCAGAAGCGTTTTGGGACGAAATACAATATGACTAGATACGCCATAGACGACATGACCATTCATCGTCTACGGGAAGCATCAGTTCTGGTAACTCACAGAACCGGCGGTGTACAAGATAATACATACAGGTCTCGCAGGCCTGTTCAACATCATCATCGTCATCAGTCTTGTACGGGGTTAATGTGAAACCCGCAATAATCAGCTTATTACGGTAATCCGTTTCATCAAGCGACTGAAGGCGATTAATAATTTCATTGACCTGCTCACTGGTATAGGCGCGGGGCTCAACCTCGGTTTTCAGACCACTTTGCAGGTAATCACGCAGTGTTAATCGTAGCGTCTCGTCTTCCGATGCCTGTTCAGGTGTGATGGGTTCATTATCACTCATGCGACAGTTCTCTAAATAATCTAAATCCTCCAGAGTCTGCACCACCAGTCTGCCTCAACAGGCACGGCAAGCTCAGGCAGATCACACCATTTGCGGTGAACGAGATAATACATACACTCCAGACAGCGTTGCTCATCCTCACCGTAAGGCTTGTTGACAAAACCCGAAATCACGAGCTTTTGCTCCAGATCCTCTGGCCCCAGCTTTCTCAATTCATCAAGAATCGCCTCGAACTCCAGGTTATTTTCCGGAAAAGGTTCTGTTTGAGTTTCCAGCCCATTCTCCATCAACCGGCCAATACGATCACGCAAAGCGTCGTCGTCTGCATTACTCACAGCTAAACCTCACAGGTATATTCATTATCACAGGCAAAAATGAGTACCGGCATTCATAGTTGCCGGTACTCATCCAACCCTAGGAGGTTTTGAATCGCGACAGTTCTTTGCCCGTCTTGGCGTCATGCGCATGCACAGTACAAACCAGACAGGAGTCATAGGAGCGCGCCACATGACCCACCTCTACCGGATCAGTCGGATCCGCAATGGGGGTGCCAATCAGTGCTTCCTCGATTGGCCCGCGCTCATCTTCACTGGTACGCGGCCCGACATTCCATGTTGTCGGCGCAATAATCTGATAGTTTTTGATCTTACCGCCCTGCACATCAATCCAGTGACAAAGCGCACCACGGATAGCCTCGGTTGCACCCCAACCCTGCCCGTCTTTTTCTTGCGGTTTAATGTAGAAAGGCTCATCCAGGCGCAGTTCTCGCAAGCAACGCTCTATCTGACGATAAATGTATTTAACCTCGTGCATACGTGCAAAATGCCGAAGCAAAACATTCGCGCCACCCATTTTTTTGTACATGTCCAGAACCAATCCATCACGGTGCTGCCAGTCTTCCATATGGTCTCCGCCGTAGATTAATTCACGAGCAAGCGGGCCCGCTTCAAGATGTCCGTTCTCGGCATGCATCACCGCCGTCGCCCATGAATATTTGTCATTGAAGTCCTGATTATTATTGGACACCGGATTCGTAGTTCTGTCGAACGGGTGTGTAGCGCCACTCTCGTCATACCAGGCATGGGTTGTGTCCTCACGTGTCATTGCCTGATCCATGAGTTTGTGTGTACCGGATGCGCCGTCAAACACACCACTAGGCATTTGTACTGCGCCATTTCGACCTTCGATGGTGGGTTTATTGTACTTGTCTTCGTGAGGCAGGTAACCCCATGAGACAAACTTGTCTAAGCCCTTGCCGTACTTGTCCAGTCCCACATCACAGCCCATTCGCCACATCATGCCAAGGTCAGAGTTTGCATGCTCCGGCTTTTCATCCAGCCAAGCCATGAAATCATCATACGTCTTGATTTCTTCATAGCGCTCAAGCGAACACCCCAACCACATAGGCTCAATCCAGTTGGTCCGGAAGTGCTCCAGTATCGACCATGCGCGCGTGACATCTGTCAATGTAGGCGAGCACATCACCCCGCCGGGCACCATGTAGCTGGAATGCGGCCACTGCCCACCAAGCATGGCATAGATTTCGACCGGTCGACCCGATATGGTGACACCGAGTTCATAGTTAGTTCCAGTAAATGGCGCCCAGCGCTTGACGGCCTCCTCATAATACTGACTGTTCTTGTAGTTTTTGTTCACCATGTCAATCATGAACAAACCGTAGTGGTGCCGCGGCAAACTTTGCAGGCTTTCAGCCAATTGCCCCAGATTACGGGCAATAATAGCGTTACGCGGCACCTCGGTTCCCCATGCCGTATCCAGCGCCCAGGCAGCACAGGTCAGGTGTGATGCGCCACAGATGCCACAAGCGCGAGGTGTCACAACAAGGCCTGCTTGCGGATCCTTGTCGCGTAAAATAATTTCAAATCCTCTGAACAATTCCGCAGAGGTCCAGGCATTGGTAACAACGCCGTTTTCGATATCGACTCGCACATCAAGGTCGCCTTCAACGCGACCGACAGGCGAAATATCCAGTGTTTGTACTTGTGCTGACATGTTTTACTCCCCTTAAACCACAAAAATATCTTGTTCCGCCCACGCTGGCATAGCAGCTTTTGCTGCGCCTGTGAGCTTGATGTAACCCTTCTTGTCCACGCCTGCGGGCAGATCCTTGGGTACGCCCATAACAGTCTGGGTTTTGAATACCGTGCCTGGTGCAAGATCAAAGAACGGGAATTCAGGTTCAGTGCAACCCAGACATGGCATACCAGCACGTGTCTTGGAAGACACCCTGTTCCACAAGATTCGATTACATGGCGAGTGCGTCATGGGGCCGCGGCAGCCCAGGTCGTAAAACAGGCAACCCTTGCGTTGACCAAACTCTGTTGCAGAGACCTTGTAGGCAAAATGCATGTTTCGGGTGCAACCCGTCTGGGTGAAACTCTGGAAGAACGTTTTGGGTCGCTGGAATTCATCAAGCGCCAGGTCACCCGCGCGTCCGGTCGCGATACCAACAAGAATCTGGGTCACCCAGTCAGGATGCGCCGGACATCCCGGTATATTGATCACAGGCAGCCCAGCCTTGCTTTTGAAGTCCTTACCGAGGAAACCGCCGTGATCGCGCTTGAGAAATTGCAAGCCTTGGGATTCAGACGGATTCGGCGCCGTTGCCGGAATACCGCCCCAGGTAGCACAATCGCCGATAGCGACAACAAAGTCGGCCGCATCGGACAACTCTCGCACCCAGTCTTTCATCGGTCTGCCGGCAAAGCGATTCCATTCGCCAGTGCCATTCGGCGCGTTTACAACACTGCCTTCGAAAACAAAAATATCCAGTTTGATTGCGCCCGATACACAATCTTTCAGCATCTGTTGCAGATTATCACCAAGCTCCATCCCCAGAGAGGGGTGCCAGAGCACGTTCATGCCAAAATCCGTCACCAGGTCACAGGCGCTGGGTTCCTCGGCATTGAGAAAAGACATGGTATTGCCAGAACAGGCGCCACCTTGAAGCCACATGATATTGGCCATAACACTCCTCCGGTTTTTTATCATTTAACACGACAACGATGTTTGTAGCGTTAACTACAGCAAGACACATGCCAATATATACGCGCACACTGGTTTTCCAGTGTTATCAGCGTGTTAGCATTTTGATGACCAGAGGAGAAAACAATCAGGATAGTACGATTGCAAAGCTAGTTTACGGCTGGATATGCAAAGTTGGTTAACATCTGCATCACCAAACCTTGAGATTCTAATATGGATGTGGTGACGATTTTACAGGATAAAAATGATTAGCCGTTGCGATTACCGCATACCGGGCATTCACATTCCCCGACAAAGCCATACCATATTCCCTTGCAGCGGCTACACCAGTGCCCTTTGAGATTAGGCTGTACGCGACCGAGTTGCTGCGCCATCTTCGAATTGCCTAACTCACGTATACCATCCTGGCTGCTGGCAGGCCGGGTTCGTGATTGTGGAAATCTGACAACCTCAGTACTGTCTGCATTATCATCATCGTTTGAATTTGAATCGCCCACATCACCCTCTTGTCGTGATTAGCGTCAGGCAACCGCAGAGCCCGCCCCCAGATTATATCGCTTTATCTTGTTGGACAAACCTACGCGAGACAATCCCAGCTCCGCTGCCGCACGGCTCTGGTTCCAGCGTAACCGTGTCAGCGTTTCCTCGATAATGCGCGCTTCCATTTGCTCGACCTTCTCTTTCAGTGTCAAACCGTCCAGAGTGTCATCCTCCTGTCTGGGTTTGACTCTTGGCTTGAGTGCAGCAAGGTGGGGAGACAGGCATTCCTCCGTTATAAACGTATTATTATCCGTGATGGCGATCATGCGCTGAATCTCATTCTCAAGCTCACGCACATTCCCCGGCCAGTCGTGATAACTGAATTTTTCCAGCACCCCGGGTGAAAAACCCAGTATGTTTCGATTGCTTTCTGCAGAAAACTTTTCCAGCAGGAAATTTGCCAGCACTTCAACATCATCAATACGATTGCGAAGAGGCGGAATGTTCAATTGAAATCCATTCAGCCGGTAATACAGATCCTGCCTGAACAGCCCTTTACTAATCAGGGTATCCAGTGGCTGATTGCAGGCAGCGATAACCCGCACATCACATTTGATAATTTTATCACTGCCAAGCGGCTTAACCTCACCTTCCTGCAAAAACCGCAACAAGCTTACCTGGAAGGTGGGTGATACATCGGCAATTTCATCCAGAAAGACTGTACCGCCATCCGCCGCCGGAAACAGCCCCATGCGATCACTTACCGCACCGGTAAACGCACCACGCTTGTGTCCGAACAATTCTGAATGCAGCAGCTCATCTGACATGCCACCGCAATTATGCACCAGCAAGGGCTGTTCCTTGCGATCACTGTTGTAGTGTATCGCTTTTGCCATCAACTCCTTGCCCGTTCCGGTCTCGCCTTGTATCAGTATGGGTAAGTTGGTCGCCGAAGCTTTCTTGGCAAGGTTGCACAGTGACGCCATATTCGGACTGCAATACACCAGGCGCTCGAAGCGCGAGCCCTGTCCCTCGCTATGCCGATTGACTTTATGCTTCCTCAGAACATCTTCTGCAATTTTTAATTCTCTGCTCAGATGCCGATGGCGATAGGCCAGCTCCCGATTTTCCAGCGCCCGGTTGACCAGCAACTCAATCTGCCTGGATCCCCACTCATTGGGCACAAACTGATAGATAGCTGCATCTTTGACAGCAAATTCCTGCTCCGCCCTGTCCAGCTCGCCAGCCAGCAATCTGACAGTTTCCGGATGCATGATTCTGGCCTGACGAAACAGCTCCAATGCGTCAAACCCGCCCTTGGTATGCCGGCAAAGGAGCAGATCGATATCCCTTTCATCGAGCAAGGCAAGCACCTCGGCGCTGTCATCGACGATATTAATATCGTAGTGCTTGCTGAGGCAGCGGTGTAATTCAACCGCTTCTTTGGCTGAAAATCCGGAGATGATGATGCTAGAGGTACCGTCCATCGCCCTAGTATGCATAGATAGTTTACATAATACAAATATAATTTTTATGGAATTAATATGCTCTCAAATTATATGCATACTTAGTTTACATATTGAAATAATGCTTGACATTATTTTCGGGCTTCAGTTATTGTTTCTCACTCTCATTGCGATTCACTTGCAACCGGAGCCTGAAAATGAGCCAAAACCTTCCTGATCATGAATTCCAGCAGGCGCTGGCTGCGATCGCATCCGAGACAATCAGCGATACTGAAAAAGTAGATTTACTGGTTCAGATCGCTACGGGCTTGCAGCACAAACCCAAAAACCCGCAACAACTGCATAACGCCATCACGCTGTACGACAAGGCACTGGAACTGTGTCCTGATGACGAAAAGCTGCTAACAGCCAGAACACACGCCCGCAAAGGCACCGCGCTGCAAGCAATCCCCGATAGCGGCACAGAACATCTGCTTAAAGCACAACTCGAATTTGAAATCGCCTTGCCCGTTTTGTATGAACAAGGTACGCCAGAAGAGACAGCGGAAGCTGAAATGAACCTTGGGCTGGTGCTGCAATCACTCGCCAGCCTGCATGCTGCACCGGTTACTGAAGCGATCAATGCTTATCAGCGCGCGCTGAAAACCTTTACCCGCGACGCCTATCCCACTGAATACGCTATTTTACATAACAACCTGGCAACGATTTACTTGTCGATGCCAATGAGCGACGAGCGCGCCAAAATGCGCGAAGCCCTTGCTGTGCAGTCATTTCAGGAAGCGCTGAAAGTCGTCACGCTGATTGACCAGCCATCTGAATATGCCATGTTGCAAAACAATCTCGGCAATGCCCTGCAATATGCGTCGAGCAGCCATAGCGTTGAAAACAACTTGCGTGCGCTGGAGGCGTATGACGAAGCGTTGAAAGTACGCACCCCCCAGGACACGCCATACGAATACGCCAATACGATTTGCAACAAGGCCAATTGCCTGTGCAACCTGCCTGACGACCTGGATCACCCCGAGAAAGGCAATCGTCAGCACATGCGTGAAGCACGCGAACTGTATCGCACTGCATGCGACATTTTCCAACAATACGGTGATGATGCCAAAGTCAGCATCATTCATGAAACGCTGGCGGAGCTGGAGGCGGATATCGGCACTGGCCACACCGGTTCACGCAGCGGCAACGGTTTTGGCGAATCCAGAATTTAAACCACTATAGCGAGGACATCATGGACACCATTATTGACACATTGTCGGGCAATAACATAACCATTACCACCTTTTTGCTGGGCCTTATCATTGCGCTTGTAACCGGCGTCATCGGGGGCGCAATCGGCGGCATTATTGTCGGCGGCAAACACATGGGCAATGAACTGGCCGCCATGATGGGCGGATTTTTCGGCCCGATTGCAGCGGTTCCCGGCGTCATCATCGCACTCATTGTTTTGCTGTTTATCTGACTTCTTACAGGAGATAAAAAATGTTCGACATGTTTCTCAATTCTGTCACCCTTTTCATGAAGGGGCGTTTGTTTCAGGACGTTGGCAGTGTTATTCGTCAGGCGATTATCGGCATGGTAATTACAGCAGCCATCGTTATCGGGCTGGTAAAAGCGGGGCTGTCATTGTGGATTGCCATTATCGTGGCGAGCCTGGTTGCTGGTGCGATACAGCCTTATCTGTTCAAAGACCTGAAATACGCCTGAGCAGAGATACGCACATGTCCGCCACAGCCGAGTCCATTGAGGCCACACAGGATACCAGCCTGGACAGTTTGCTGAAAGATATTCAATCTCTGGAAGCGCTGATCGCCGACTGGGATGAGCAACAGCGCAATACCGTCACCGCGCTGATACAGGCGCATGCTGACTTAAACAAGGCCGCTTTTGCCAGGCTGATCCGTCATCTGAAAACTGATGACGCTGTCCTGCCCCTATTAAGGGAGGCGGTAACAGATGAAATTACTTACGCCGTCCTTCGTCACCACGGCATTCTGAAACCCACCCTGCAAGAACGCCTTGAAGATGCGCTCGCCAGTGTTCGCCCCTATCTGGAAAGTCATGGAGGCGATGTTGAAATTGTCAGCCTGAACCCGCCCGACAGCGTCGAAATCCGCCTGATGGGCGCTTGCGACGGATGCCCGGCGTCTTCCCTGACACTGTCTGAAGGGGTCGAGAAAGCCATCAAGCAATACTGCCCGGAAATTACATCCATCAAACAAGCCAAAGGCGGGATCGGCGCAAAACCGGCTGATGGCGTGAGAGTCAATTTTGTCAGCCCCTTTGCGAACGGTGAAGACGCAGGTTGGGTGTTTGTCTGTAAACTCGAAACCATACCCGAAGGCGGCATCAAGATCGCCACTGTCAATAACGACGAAGTCTTGCTAAGCCGTTTTGGCAACAAAGTCACCTGCTACCAGAATGCCTGTGCACATCTGGGTATGCCGATGGATATGGGCGAGGTAAACAATGGCATACTGGTATGCCCCCATCATGGTTTTGAATACTCACTGGAAACTGGCGAATGCCTGACTGCGCCGGAAGTGCAGCTGATCACACACGCCGTACGCGTTACCCACGACCGTGTTGAGGTCAAACTGTCATGAGCACACCTACTGCTGATCTGCAAACCCCCACTGACAAGGTCAGCATGAAGGTGAGCCCGGATCCAACCCTGCGTGTACACGAAGCGAGCGAAGTCCCGCATCTCAAATTACTTGCTGACGAGCCGGATGTCATACTAGGCGCAGACCGTATACCAGCTATGGTCACGATCGGCGTCAGTCCGGATGCCGCTACCTGCTTCGGACCCCGTGGCGCAGCATTGATGCACGAAAACGGCCCGCTCTGGGTCTGTGATACCGGGCATCATCGACTGTTGGGCTGGAAACATCGGCCTGTCGATGATCTTGCGCCTGCCGATTGGGTTATCGGACAAAAGGATTTCAATCATGAGGGCCGAAATGGAAAAGCGGAGATCAGCGCCAGTTCAGTCAATGTGCCAACCGGTATTTGCCGCTGCGGTGAAGGCATGGCCGTAGCGGACGCATGGAACCATCGTGTCCTGATCTGGCTTACCCCGCCTGAGTCCAACAACGTTCCAGCCGATATCGTACTCGGGCAGGCCGACTTTACATCAGGCGAAGCCAATCGCGGTCAAAATACCGTATCAGCCGATTCCATGCACTGGCCCTACGGGGTTCACTGGCATGATGGCAAACTGTTTGTGGCTGATTCAGAAAACCGCCGTGTCCTGATATGGAACACACTGCCGGATCGCAACGGACAGCCAGCGGATATCGTGCTGGGACAAACAGATTTCACAAGCCGCGACGAAAATGCAGGTCACGCACCAGACGCAATGAGCATGCGCTGGCCACATGGCATCGCTATCTGGCGTGACCACCTGTGTATATCGGATGCCGGTAACAACCGCATCATGATTTGGCGTGGCATACCACAACAGAACGGTCAAGCTTGTGATTATGTGCTCGGCCAGGAACAAACGGATCTTGTCGATCATAACCAGTCACTGTACTGGCCTCGCGCCAATACCCTGAACATGCCCTATGCCATTACCGTCATTGATGACTGGCTGATAGTTGCTGATACCGCCAGTTCTCGCTTGCTGGGCTGGCATATTGAAGACCTTGACACCGGTGCTGCCGCACGCGCACTTTGCGGACAACACAATTTTCATGACAAGGGTGACAATCGCTGGCAGCCACCGTGCGCCAACAGTCTGTGCTGGCCCTATGGCATTCAGTCCTGCGGCAACACGGTCGTAGTCGCCGACTCGGGCAATAACCGCATCAGC
This sequence comes from Mariprofundus sp., assembly GCA_015485035.1. Lineage (GTDB taxonomy): Bacteria > Pseudomonadota > Zetaproteobacteria > Mariprofundales > Mariprofundaceae > Mariprofundus. The sequence goes on along the minus strand of WFUI01000213.1, from coordinate 9,730 downwards.
TTGTGGAGCTTTGCCTTGTGAGCATTCGAGCTGACAAACTGCCTTTTCACACATCAGATGACGAGGCATCATCCAGCAATGCCGCGTCCGTGTTCGTCGAGCAGATTCTTGTTACAGGCACCGTACAGGGTGTTGGTTTTCGCCCTTTCGTCTGGCGATTGGCCAGTAAACATCAGCTGACCGGATCGGTCATCAATAATGGCAGCGGCGTCACCATCCAGGTGTATGGCGAGCAAACCCGCATCAATCAGTTTGTAACCGACTTGCAGGATAACCCGCCACCGCTTGCGCGCATTGATCACATTACCCGCAACGCAGGATTTATTCCGGAAAACATTTCCGATGTGCCACAGCACTTTGGCATTGAAGCCAGCCAAACCGGAGTTAGCAATACCCATATCACTGCCGATGCTGCGGTCTGTGAGCAATGTCTTGCCGAAGTGCGCGACCCGCTGAACCGGCGTTTTCGTTATGCGCTGACCAATTGCACCCATTGCGGCCCCAGATTCTCAATCGTCAGCGCCATCCCCTACGATCGATGCAATACCAGCATGAAGGACTTTGAACAGTGCGATGACTGTCTTGCAGAATATGAAAATCCGGCAGACAGGCGCTTTCATGCCCAGCCCAATGCCTGCTATACCTGCGGCCCGAGAGTGAAACTACAGCGTCTGGATGGCAAACCTGTCTGCCTGGAAAGCCTGACACAACTGGATGCAATCGATGCTGCCTGTACAGTCATCCAAAACGGGGGCATTCTTGCGGTCAAGGGTATTGGGGGGTTTCACCTGGCATGTGACGCAACCAACACCGATGCCGTCGCCAGGGTGCGCGAAGCCAAGCAACGCTATGCCAAACCTTTTGCACTGATGGCGCGTGATATTGATGTTATCAAACGCTATGCATCCGTCTCGCCACAGGAGCAGGCCTTGCTCGCCAGCACCGAGGCGCCGATTGTCCTGCTGCAAAAACACAGCACGCCTCCTCCCGGCACACAGCGCCGTTTCGGCATTGCTGGTGGCGTCCGCGAGAAAGATCTGCTGCCGATTTGTGATGCCGTTGCGCCCGGTCAATCCACATTAGGCTTTATGCTGCCTTACACACCACTGCATCATTTGATGCTGAAACGCATGAATCGACCCGTGGTATTCACCTCTGGCAATCTTTCTGATGAACCGCAAACAATTGATAACGATGACGCGATCAATCGTCTACGCACTTTGGCTGATTACATACTGCTGCATAATCGTGACATTCTGAACCGTATTGACGACTCGGTGGTTCGGGTCGTGGCGAATGACGCCAGAATTTTGCGCCGTGCGCGCGGCTATGCGCCAGCTCCCCTGAAACTACCCGACGGGTTTGCCGACACCCCTCCTGTGCTGGCTATGGGCGCAGAACTGAAAAACACATTCTGCCTGCTGCGAAATGGCGCAGCCATACTGTCACAACATATCGGCGACCTGGAAAACGCGCCAACTTATGCCGACTACGAGAAAAACCTGAAGCTCTATCAGCAATTGTTCGAACATGACGCCCGGATTATCGCCATAGATGCCCACCCCGAATACCTGTCCAGCAAACTCGGGCGTCAATGGTGCGAGGACAATGGCGCCCATTGTGAAGTCATCCAGCACCACCACGCTCATATTGCCGCCTGCATGGCTGAAAACAACTATCCACCCGACGGGGACCCCATCCTTGGTGTCGCGCTCGACGGACTGGGCATGGGTGACGACGGCACGATCTGGGGCGGCGAGTTTTTGCTCGCAGATTACCGCAATGCAGAGCGTGCTGGCACATTCAAACCGGTCGCCATGCCCGGCGGCGAAATGGCCATGCGCGAGCCCTGGCGCAATACATACGCCCATTTGATGGCGGAGATGGGGTGGCCGCAACTGAAAATGAATTATGCAGATCTGGATCTCGTGGCATATCTGGAAAGCAAACCGCTGGACACCTTTCACGCCATGCTCAAATACGGCAAAAAAGCACCGCTGGCCAGTTCTTGTGGCCGGTTGTTCGACGCGGTTGCAGCGGCAATTGGCATCTGTCGCGATCAGGCAATCTATGAAGGTCAGGCTGCCATCGAACTCGAAGCCATTGTCGATCAGGATACACTGCACCATGAAGATGACGCGCTCGCCTATCCGTTTGCCATTCCAAGATTACACCAGCCCGGGCAAGCTTATGACCAATTGCCTTACATCGAACCGCTTGCAATGTGGCAGGCCTTGCTGGGCGATTTAATATTGCGCACGCCCGCGCCAGTCATCGCAGCGCGTTTTCATAAAGGGCTTGCAAAAGCGATCGTCACCATGATTGACAAGCTCACGATGCGAAATGACATCCGCATTATCAATACCGTTGCTTTGTCTGGTGGCGTATTCCAGAACAAGACACTGCTGGAGCAAGTACTGAAAAGACTTGATACGCAATCATTTCATGTGCTCACCCATCGTCATATACCCGCCAATGATGGCGGCATCGCTTTGGGACAGGCTGTCATTGCAGCTGCACGTGCGCACGACCAACCACAGACTAACAGATGAGGGCCACATCATGTGCCTGGGCATACCTGGTGAAATTGTAGAAATAACCGACAGCGAAAAGAAACTCGCACTGGTTGATGTGTCTGGCGTCAAGCGTCCGGTGAATATTGCCTGCATCGTCGATGACGAGCACCCTGTCGAAAGCTGTGTCGGAGACTGGGTGCTGGTGCATGTTGGCTTTGCCATGAGCCGTATTGATGCGAACGAAGCCAAAATCACACTTGACCTGTTGACTGAACTCGGTGAAGCACAGGCTGAGGTCGAAGCGATGCAGGCCAGCGGACAATAACACCTGCCGATATGAGCGATACAACAACACAACTGGAATCACTGTATCCGTTTCTGCACGGCGGCGTAAAAGACCGCACCCGTGAAAACGACGCCTTGCTGGAATCCGTACGCCAGAAGAGTCAGCACAGCCTTGCAGTCAAGCAGTCATTCTTCGAAAACAACGATCAGGCAATCATTGACGCCGCGCGCGCCATTGCTGATATCTATCTGAATCACGGGCGCATGTTAAGCATGGGTAACGGTGGCTCAAGTTGCGATGCTTCGCACTTCGCAGTCGAGTTCCAGCACCCGATCACTGCAGGCAGACCCGCATTGCCGGCGATGAATCTGGTGATGGATACCGCCATGATCAGTGCGGTAGCCAACGATGTCGGCGCCCGGCACGTATTTGTCAGACAACTGGAGGCACACGGCCGGGCGGAAGATGGGTTATTTGGCTTCTCCACCAGTGGCAATTCAGAAAACCTGATGTCCGCTTTCGCTAAAGCGAAAGATATGGGTCTGACCACGTTTGGCCTGGCTGGCGGCGATGGTGGTGAAATGAAAACCAGTGGCCTGGTTGATCATTGCTTCGTGGTGGAAACCGATTCAATTCATCGGGTACAGGAGGTGCATGTGGCGACCTATCATATTCTGTGGGATCTGGTGCATACCTTGCTCGCTGACCAGCGCGGCAAACTCGGTCTGAAAACCGAAGCAATGAGCAAACCTGCGTAACGGGAGAACACCATGAAATACGTTGACGAATTCCGGGATCCAAACAAAGCCAGGGCGCTTGTTCATGAAATCGAGACCCTTGCACAACAACTGGACAGCACCCGGCAACGGCCGCTTCAACTAATGGAATTCTGTGGCGGCCATACACACACCATTTTCCGCTATGGGATAGAACAAATGTTGCCAGACAGCATTGAACTGGTTCACGGACCCGGCTGCCCGGTATGCGTCTTGCCCATGGGACGTGTAGACGATTGTGTCGCGCTCGCTGAAAGACCCAATGTTATCTTCACCACATTCGGCGACGCGATGCGCGTTCCCGGATCAAGAAAAAGCCTGTTGCAGGCTAAAGCCGATGGCGCTGACATCCGTATGGTGTACTCGCCGCTTGATGCGCTGGATCTGGCAAAAAACAACCCGGATAAGGAAGTCATTTTCTTTGCGCTCGGGTTTGAAACGACAATGCCCAGCACCGCACTGACTGTATTACAGGCTGAACAGGACAATATCAATAATTTTTCACTGTTCTGTAACCACATCACAACCGTACCAACCATAAAAGCTATTCTGGATTCTCCAGACATGCAGATTGACGGTTTTCTTGCCCCTGGTCATGTCAGTATGGTGGTTGGCGAACGCCCGTTTGATTTTGTCGCTGAAACCTACGAAAAACCCATTGTTGTTACCGGCTTCGAACCTTTGGATATTCTGCAGTCCATCTGGATGCTGCTTAAACAGCTCAAACAAAACCGTCACGATGTTGAAAACCAGTATGCCAGGATCGTGCCTGCTGATGGCAATACTGCTGGTCTGGATGCGCTCAGCAAGGTATTTGAACTGCGTGAGTTTTTCGAGTGGCGCGGCCTCGGCTCTATTGATCACTCTGGCGTGAAAATGCGGGATGATTATGCGCAATACGATGCAGAAAGAAAGTTTTCTGTGCCCAACCTGAAAATTGCCGACCCCAAATCGTGCCAATGCGGTGAAGTACTCAAAGGAACTATCCGGCCCTGGGAATGCAAGGTATTCGGTACACAGTGTACGACCGAAACACCGATGGGCGCCCTGATGGTTTCCACCGAAGGGGCATGTGCTGCCTATTACAACTTCGGGAACCTTGATGAATTATTAAATAAGCGCAATCAAAATTCGCAGCTCAGCGCTGCCAGTGCATAATGATACACAGGAGGCATTCTGATGACTAACCCGGCGACGTCTGCAGTTCGACAACGCAGCGGGAAATGCCGCGCCGATACGATCACCATGGCGCACGGCAGTGGTGGCAAGGCCATGCGTGACCTGATTGATGACGTATTCGTCAGCACTTTTGATAATGACGAACTAAGTAAACTGGAGGATCAGGCGCGCTTCAGCCTAGGCAGTCTGTCAAATGCCGGTGACAGGCTTGCGCTAACCACCGATTCCTATGTCGTTGACCCGCTGTTTTTTCCAGGTGGCGACATCGGCAAGCTCGCGATTACCGGCACGGTGAATGATCTCGCTGTGGGTGGCGCCATTCCGCTGTATCTCACCTGTGGCATGATTATCGAGGAAGGCATGCTGGTCGATGAACTGCGAACAATTACGGCATCCATGCGTATGACTGCAGACAAGGCGGGCGTCAAGATTGTGACCGGTGACACCAAGGTCGTACCTCGCGGTGCTGCCGACAAACTCTTCATCAATACTGCCGGCGTCGGTGTTATACCAGCAGGCGTCAATATCGCCAGTCACCGTGCGCAACCTGGGGATATGGTCATCATCAACGGTTTCGTTGGCGATCATGGCGCTGCAATTGTGGATGCGCGTGGCGAGATGGCATTACAGAATACCATCGAGACAGACTGCCAACCACTCAACGGACTGATTCAGTCCATGTTGGAAGTCTGTCCGGATATACATTGCATGCGTGATGCAACGCGGGGGGGGATTGCAACAGTACTTAACGAGTTTGCTGAAACCAGTGGCGTGTGTATTCGCCTGAATGAAAATGCATTGCCTGTACGCGAGGAAGTCAGGGGTATGTGCGAAATTCTGGGGCTTGATCCTCTTTATCTCGCGAATGAAGGCAAGCTCGTCGCTATCGTACCGCCAGAGTCTGCTCAGGATGTGCTTGAAGTGATGCGACAACACCCCACTGGTGAAAACAGCGCCATTATTGCGACAGTCGATGCTTCTCCTGTCTCTACCGTTATCCTGTCAACACTGTTTGGCGGCGAACGTATCGTCGATATGCTGGTTGGCGAGCAGTTACCACGCATATGCTGATGATGCCGTTACATAACAACACACCGGATCATGTTGATATACAGATCATGGTTCGTGGACATGACAAAGAGGTGCACACTATTACATTCGGTGAAGTTCTGGAATGGCATGACGGTAATTCATGGTTCGGTTGCACTGTTGGTTTCAGAGCGATGCAGAAGGCGTCGGAGCTGTTGTTTGACGACAATGTCCTGGAGAAAGGCAATCTGTATATCGTCAGCGGGCACCCAGGTCCTGGTGTCAGGGACGCTATTGATTATCTGACTGGCTGCGTTAGCAGCAACAGATACCGTCTGCTTGATGAAACCAACACGCAAGGCTGCAATCGCGACATGCGGTTTGAATGGTGGGTCAGCAATGGACGAAAGACCGCACATGTTTTATTAAGCGATAGCATCGTACCAAACACGTTTTTTGATGTTGCCGAGCGTGTTACATCTGGCCAGGGTAGCGATGAGGATAAAGACCATTTCACGCAGCTTAAATCCGATTTATGCAATCAGTTAATGTCGATTCCTCTCAGTCAATGCTTCAGCGGTTTCTGTTCGAGCACACCACTGACGCCGGGAGACTTACCCAATGCATGAGCTTGGCATAACACGCAATATTGTCGCTATTGTCAGTGAAAATGCGGGCGATCGGCCTGTTTCACGCATCACACTTGATATCGGCAAATTATCGGCAATCATGCCTGATGCAATTCGTTTCTGTTTTGATATTTGCAGCAAGAACACCCCATTGGAGAACGCCCGCCTGGAAATCAACGAAATACCCGGGCAGGGCCGTTGCGACATATGCGGGAACACGATCGAACTCGAACAACCTTTTGGCCAGTGTGAATGCGGCAGCAGGCGTATAACCTGCATCGCTGGCGATGAAATGAAAATCAGAGAGATGGAGGTAATATAAATGTGTACAACTTGCGGCTGCTCGGGTGACGCACGAGCCAAATTGACGAATATGGAAACAGGCGATGTTGTGTTGATGGATGAACATAGTCATCATCACCATCATGAACATAATCATAGCCACGATCATCACCATCACGACGATGGTCATACACACAGTCATGCGCATGATCATCCTCACGACCATCCCCATACCCATGCTGGCATGCACGGCACGGCAATTAGCCTGGAAGCAGACATCCTGGCAAAGAATGACAAACTCGCCGAGCGAAACCGGGGCTGGTTTGAAGGACGCAACATCCTTGCGCTCAATCTGGTGAGCTCGCCCGGCTCTGGAAAGACGACCTTGCTTGAGCGCACCATACGTGACCTGAGTAGCGAGATCCCCATCAATGTGATTGAAGGCGATCAGGAAACAGTGAATGATGCACAACGCATCAAGGATACCGGTTGCCGGGTTGTGCAGATCAATACCGGTACAGGCTGTCATCTCGAGGCAGACATGCTGGCGCGAGGGCTAAAAGACCTTCAGCCACCACTGAATTCAGTTGTCATGATTGAAAATGTCGGCAACCTGGTATGTCCTGCATTATTCGACCTCGGCGAGCATTGCAAGGTGGCTATCTTGTCAGTGACAGAGGGTGAAGACAAACCCGTCAAATACCCTCATATGTTTAGTGCTGCAAAGGTCATGCTGCTGAACAAGGCAGATCTGCTGCCACATCTCGATTTCAATGTCGACCAGTGCATTGATTTTGCCCGCCAGGTCAACCCTGACATAGCTGTCTTTATCGTCTCTGCAAAGACGGGTGAAGGCATGACGGAATGGTATGACTGGTTGCGAACAAACATACCTGCCACATCTAAAGAAGAGGCTATAGTCTAATGGGCACGCTACTGCTATTAGGATTCTTGCTTGGCATGCGGCATGCACTCGAAGCCGACCATGTTGCCGCTGTGGCCACACTAACCACATCCACCAATACTTTGGGCAGCGCCATTAAACAGGGAGCGGTTTGGGGTATGGGCCACACCATAACCCTGTTCTTGTTTGGCTCGGCAGTACTACTCAGCAACAGTATTATTCCCGAAGATATGGCGCAAGCACTGGAATTTGCAGTTGGCGTTATGCTTATCGTGCTCGGTGCCGATGTACTTAGAAAAATGGTGAAAGACAAGGTGCATTTCCATGTTCATCAACATGGTGACGTACGGCACTTCCATGCGCATAAACACGCACCCGGAACAAGTCACAATTCAGACAGTCACGAACACCGCCACGGCAGATTCCCGCGAAAAGCCCTCTTCATCGGGCTAATGCATGGCATGGCGGGTTCCGCCGCTCTGATATTACTAACACTGCAAAACGTGACATCAACCGCTACGGGTCTTTTGTATATGCTGCTCTTTGGCGTAGGATCGATACTCGGTATGGCAGCGCTGTCTGCCATTATTTTTATTCCATTACAGCATTCTGCTAAAACACTGACATGGCTTAATAACAGCCTGCAGCTAATTGTGGGCTTGTTAACTACATCATTGGGCGCATTCGTGACCTATAGTATAGGTTCGAATTACATATAAATACGGCGCCATGCACTAGATACTCGGGCATCGTGATGCCAGGAGAATAGCACTGAGCCTACGCTATAAATGCATAGAAAAGCCTGCTTGTATGCTTTCGTACTGCTTTTGATTCCGTTGGCTTCACCAGCGACTGCAAAAGCGGTTGAATTTAAAGAATCGCGAAATGTAGAAATCGGTTCAGGTGGTAATATCTGGCCTGAGAACCCACACAGGGGCAAACAAGAATATGTGCCAGAATGGCACGCGCACATGCTCTGGGAAAGCCGTTATGTGTCAGAGGGAAGGGATAACCTTTCAGGTTCGGGCATATTATCCGCCTCGACCGAATTACATTACAAAGGCTTCAATATTGTACCCTGGTTCGCCGAAGATACTAATTTTATGGAATCAGAAAGTACTGACTATTCAGAGTTTAATCTGAATGTTGTCTATAGCTCGAAACCGCTCAGCAACCTTGAATTATTTATCGGATATAAATACATCCATGCACGTGATTCAGGTTCCAGTTCCAATGATAATGAAATCAGTTTTGACCTGGTATATCTACTCCATGATCTACTTCAGATGTCGTCTGGTATATATTATTCATTTGATGATGGTGGCGCATTCACAGAAATAGCCGTCTCAAAGGATATTCATTTGAGAAATGCGCTTTCGATCAATATTCGCGCCACCATCGGTGTTAATGCTGGTTACGTATCTGATGGCCATAATGGAGTAAACCATAATCAATTACTTGCCAGCGCATCTTATACGGCCAATAAAGCTATGGCGTTGCATGCCCACATTGGCTATAACCAGGCGATTAATCAAGACAGTAGCCGCTATACCGGTGATGAATTCCTGGATGATTTTTTCTGGGTAGGGTTAGGCGTAAGTAGTCAGCTATAACCACGTGTAAGTCGTTCAATGCTAATCACTTGCGATAAGGTGTATTATCATAAGCATTATCTTGTTAGCGTATCCAGGACGCTTGTTGTATTACATTCAGGTCGCGCGGCGACATTGTTGTGTGACAATACGCTCGATGCGTTGCAGTGATGGATAATCACCGTATTGCTCTTCAAACTGCGCCTTTGTTTGTCCGATTTGTTCCAATAACGATGTTGCTGTCTCTTCTACCAGCCTGATCATGAAGCGTGAACCCACATCGCATTCTCCGGCCAGTGATGCCCAGTGTTTTGTGGTGATTTGCGCCGGGTCTCTTTGTCCGCCGACATCGAAGGCGAGATGATAATCGATGCGTTCGATGGCGCGCGTACAAACCAAATCATAAAAGGGGGACAGACGAATCTCGCCGTTTGGTAGATACAGTAGCGAGAGGTTCTTGGCATGGCCATCCGAGTTGCCGGCCAGGACATTGAAAATCTGCCAGCGCAGGAGATGTTGTGTATCAATGGCGGGATC
>WFUI01000212.1 GCA_015485035.1 Mariprofundus sp. | reverse complement strand
GACAAGGCCAGAAAAGAAGCAAAAAATGCACTGCGAACCTTCCGTGCCGCACTCAGTGTTGCAGCACGGGAACAGTTTGTGCATCCAATCTCAAAAACCGTTGCTCTGGCCCGTAAACTCAAAGCTCGCAAACACGCCCCGAATGCATTCAACAGTGCCTTAAAAACAAAGCTGAAGGTAGAACGTCTGATCAAATTAAATCCGGATGCGCAAAGTAAGGCCTATTCGCTTTCACGCCAGGGTCAGCGGTCGGGTAATCATGCAATCCGCATTTCCAGACTGGGTTTACAGTTCAGCCGCCACCCGGAAACACTGGAGTCATGGATTGATGCAAGTGATGCCCGCACAGCTATTCTTGCCGGAGCGATAGGTCTTCAGCTGGATCCTTCCCAGAGCCCTGAGATTCAGCTGGAGCAACTCAAACAGGGCATTGAAGACATGAAGGCAGAATATACTGCTCAAATCAATGATGCCGAAAAACAGATTCATGCATTGAGTGAAAAACTAACCAAATACGAAGGCGAACTCTCTGGTCTGGCCGAGGTGCGTCGGAAATTGCAACTCAAACGCGAAGCTGAAGCCAAGATTAAACGTCTGACCAAGCTGTTTGACCCTGAAATGGTGGAAATTCTGCTTACCCCCGATGCAGACGTCATTCTTCGTATGAAAAAGCTGAATTTCCTGAGTGGAAGTGCCGTTATTCCGCCAGAGGCTTATGCACTGCTGGATAATGCCATCAAATCCATTGAGATATTTCCGGGCCGAACTGCCCGTATTGAGGGTCATACCGATTTCATGGGAAGCAACGAATACAATCAGGAACTTTCCAAACGTCGCGCCAACGCTGTTCGCGACTATCTGCTGCTGCAGATGCCGGGTAATGAAGCCCGCTTCTCTGCAATTGGACACGGTGAGGAAAAACCAATTGCCAACAATGAAACAGCCGAAGGACGCACCAAAAACCGTCGCATTGATATTATCCTTCTTGCTCCTCCGGCAGCAGCAAATGAACAATATGTTCAATAAACCAGCATCTCTTTAACCGATAAACATGCAGATATTGCAATCAGCCTCCTGAGTATAGCTCAGGAGGCTGAAGTGCTTAAAATCGTCTGCAAGCGTCAGATACTGTTCTATGACATCAACGCTCTTGCATATAAAATTATTCTCCCTCAATACTTTCTGAAATTGTTATCGTGAAGACCAAAGCTGATATTGACAGTGATAGCGTTTTTCATCCATAGCGGCCCGGGATGCATCGCCAGAAACTTTGAATACACGCTGTTACCTGCCGGAGTGCTTTCTCCACTGCTTTTCACCACCTGTAATCCCGTCATTCATGCATCACTGAAACTTCAACTGAAAAACTGAAATACCGGAAAAATAAAGAATAATGATGGAATCCAAGCTCAGGGTCGCTTTTTAGAGGCTAATCCGCTAGTGTGCGGCTGCAAAATTTACTGGCAGTATTATTAACAATGCTTTTCAAGCACATAAATCGGAGGGGTTATACATGGGTAACGTAAGCGATCTGAAGATTGATTTGGTAGAAGTATGTGAAGCCGCGGCACGGGCCTGTGCCCCGTTTGTCGGCTCCGGGCAGAAAGATGAAGGAGACGGCCTGGCGGTGGATGCCATGCGTTCCCGCATTAACGAAGTGAAAATGAAAGGTGTGATTGTCATTGGTGAAGGAGCCAAAGATGAAGCGCCTGCCCTGTATGACGATGAGCCTGTTGGCACCGGTGAGGGTATCGGTGTTGATATCGCCGTTGACCCGATTGAAGGCACCAATCTGTTCGCCAAGGATATGCCCGGCTCGATTGTAACACTGGCCGCCGCACCTGCAGGCAGTATGTATCGTCCCGGATCCTGTTTCTATATGGACAAACAGGTCTATCCGAAAGCAGCACGCGGCAAAATAGACCCTGAAGCACCAGTTGCAGATCGCCTGCATGCGCTGGCCAGAGCACTGGGTAAGGATATCCAAGAAATTCGCGTATTTGTGCTCGATAAACCACGCCATCAGGAAATGATCAAAGAAATCTATGCCTGTGGTGCCAAGGTACGCCTGGCTACAGACGGCGACGTTAACGGCGCTATTCAGGCTGTACTGAATATGGGGTCTGATGCCTTGTTCGGCATTGGCGGCACACCGGAAGGTATCGTAACGGCCTGCGCGGCACGTGCGATGGGAGCGGAAATGTTTGGCCGCATGGCACCGCAAAAAGATTTTGAAATCAAGCTGTGTGAAGAGGAAGGCATTGACACCACGCGCATTATCACACGCGATGAGCTGGTGACCTCGGATGACTGCATGTTTATCGCCACCGGCCTGACCAGCGGCGCCTATGTTCATCATGTGAAAGTCGGCAGCGATGCAGATGGTCGTTATATGACGACGGACACCGTTGTGCTGTCCGGTTCGGTGGGCAATATCCGCCGTGTTCAGACTACTTTACACGTTTAAAAATTAAGCAGGATTTAGGAAATACGCATCAACCATAATTTTTTCTTATGAAGAAAATAATAACTACTGATTGGGCACGAACAATCTATATATATATTGTTCCGCCCCGTCAATTTAATATAGACCTATTCTAACAAGGGGATAAAAACACATGACAAACAGCAGCCGTAGACACTTGGCCAACGCCGTTCGCGCACTTGCAATGGACAGCGTTCAGAAAGCAAACTCCGGACATCCGGGCGCACCAATGGGCATGGCGGATATCGCCGAAGTCCTGTGGAATGATTATATGCAGCACAATCCGAACAACCCGAAATGGGCTGATCGTGATCGTTTCATCCTGTCCAACGGCCACGGTTCCATGCTGATTTATTCCCTGCTGCATCTGACCGGATACGATCTGGGCATTGATGATCTGAAACAGTTCCGTCAGCTGCATTCCCGCACCCCGGGACACCCGGAATACGGTTATGCACCGGGCATTGAAACCACCACAGGTCCTCTCGGCCAGGGTATTACCAATGGTGTGGGCATGGCCATTGCCGAATCCATGCTGGCCGGCCAGTTCAATAAACCGGGCCACAACATTGTTGACCACAACACCTATGTGTTCCTGGGCGACGGCTGTATGATGGAAGGCATTTCACACGAAGCCTGCTCGCTGGCCGGCACACTGGGTCTTGGCAAGCTGATCGCATTCTGGGACGACAACGGCATTTCCATTGATGGTGAAGTTGAAGGCTGGTTCACCGATGATACACCGGCTCGCTTTGAAGCATACGGCTGGCAGGTGATTCGCGGCGTTGACGGTCATGATGCTGAAGAAATCAAACAGGCCATTGAAACCGCACGTGCAGAAACCGGCAAACCAACCATGATCTGCTGCAAAACGATTATCGGTTTCGGCTCCCCGAATATGGCCGGCTCACACGACTGCCATGGTGCCGCCCTCGGTGATGAAGAAATTGCCCTGGTTCGTAAAGAACTGGGTTGGGATGCTGCTCCGTTTGAAATCCCTGAAGATGTGTATGCTGGCTGGGATGCCAAAGAAAAAGGCGCTGCTGCTGAAGCAGACTGGAATGCCCGCTTTGAAGCATATCGTGCTGAATATCCTGAGCTGGCTGCCGAATTCGAGCGCCGACAGTCCGGAGCATTGCCTGCAGATTGGGAATCCACCATGAACAGCTGGATCAATGAATTGCGCGCCGATAAACCCGGCTGGGCAACACGTGTCGCATCCGGCAAGACTATTGCCAAGATTGCCGGCGTACTGCCTGAAATCGTTGGTGGTTCTGCTGACCTGGCTCCATCAAACAACACCAAATGGCCTGGCGCGGAAGCATTTTCGGCCGATACCCCTGCCGGTAATTACATGCACTGGGGCGTTCGCGAATTCGGCATGAGCGCTGCCATGAACGGTATCGCGCTGCATGGCGGCTGTATCCCGTTTGGTGCCACATTCCTGATGTTTATGGAATATGCCCGTAACGCACTGCGCATGGCTGCATTGATGAAAATCCAGACGCTGTTCGTCTACACCCATGACTCCATCGGACTCGGCGAAGATGGCCCGACCCATCAGCCGGTCGAGCAGATTGCCAGCATGCGTCTGATCCCGAATATGCGCACATGGCGCCCTTGTGACGCGGTTGAAGCGGCTGTGTCATGGAAAACCGCTATTGAGCGCACCGATGGCCCTTCTTCTCTGATCTTTACCCGTCAGGGCTTGCCATGCAACGATTATACAGATGAGCAGGTCGCCAACATCAGTAAAGGCGGTTATATCCTGAGTGATTGTGAAGGCACGCCGGACGCCATCATCATTGCCACCGGTTCTGAAGTGCAACTGGCTATAGCTGCACAGGCGGAACTCTCGGACAAGAAGGTTCGCGTTATTTCCATGCCATGTACTGAAGAGTTCGATGCACAGGATGCAGAATATAAAGAGTCTGTACTGCCATCATCTGTAACTGCACGAGTGGCTGTTGAAGCAGGTGTTACCGGCTTCTGGGGCAAATATGTCGGCCTGAACGGCAAGGTCATCGGCATCGATACCTTTGGCGAATCAGCGCCAGCCGGTGAATTGTTCAAACTGTTCGGTATTACTACGGAAGCCGTGGTTGCAGCCGTCAACGAAGTAGCTTAATCAAAAAACAAAACTATAAAGGGAGAGAAGTATGACGATTAAAGTTGGTATTAACGGATTTGGCCGTATTGGCCGTATGGCGTTCCGCGCTATTGCAAAGGATTTCCCGGATATGGAAGTGGTCGGCATCAACGATCTGCTCGAGCCGGAATATCAGGCTTATATGCTCAAATATGATTCTGTACATGGCCGCTTTGGTGGCGATGTATCGGTTGACGGTGGCAATCTGGTTGTCGATGGTAAAACCATCCGCGTGACTGCCGAACGCAACCCTGCTGATCTGGCATGGGGTGATATCGATGTTGATGTCGTACTCGAATGCACAGGCTTCTTCCTGACCAAGGAAACCTGCCAGGCCCATATCGATGCCGGCGCATCCAAAGTGTTGCAGTCCGCACCATCCAAGGATGACACCCCGATGTTCGTATATGGCGTCAACCATGAAGATTATGCCGGTGAAACCATTGTTTCAGCTGCATCCTGCACCACCAACGGTCTGGCACCTGTGGCCAAGGTCCTGAACGACAACTTCGGCATCAAACGCGGCCTGATGACTACCGTACATGCGGCAACTGCTACGCAGAAAACTGTGGACGGTCCATCCAACAAGGACTGGCGCGGCGGTCGCGGCATTCTGGAAAACATCATTCCGTCTTCTACCGGTGCGGCCAAGGCTGTGGGCAAGGTTATTCCTTCCCTGAACGGTAAACTGACCGGCATGGCTTTCCGTGTCCCTACTTCCGACGTTTCCGTGGTCGATTTGACCGTTGAACTGGAAAAGGAAACATCTTACGACAATATCGTCGCTGTGATGAAAGAAGCATCCGAAGGCGCCATGAAGGGCGTTCTGGGTTTCACCGATGATAAAGTGGTTTCTACCGACTTCCGTGGTGATTCACATCCGTCCATTTTTGATGCTACTGCCGGCATTGCCATCGACAGCACTTTCGTCAAGATCGTTGCCTTCTACGACAATGAATATGGTTATACCTGCAACATGTTGCGTGTACTGAGCCATATCGCCTAAGTAATTAAAATACAGCGTGGGAGCCGTCTTTTGATAAAGATGCTCCCACGTTTGTCATTGCCGACTTCAACCAGTATTGGAAACCGGCAGCGACAAGCGTTCGCAATTAATAAACTACAAACCATGAATGTCATCCTGTTGTCATTATTTATAACAAGTATGGCCGTTCATCATTCCAAGGAGTAGCTGATGTCTGTAATAAAAATGACCGATCTTGATCTCAAAGGTAAACGCGTTCTGATTCGCGAAGACCTGAATGTACCGATTGTTGATGGTGAGGTCGGTGACGACACCCGTATTCGCGCCAGTCTGCCTACCATGCAGAAAGCCATGGAAGCCGGTGCCAAAGTACAGGTATGCTGCCATCTGGGTCGCCCTGTTGAAGGTGAGTATGACGAAAAATTCTCACTGGCACCTGTAGCACGTCACCTGTCAAAATTGCTCGGTAAAGAAGTACGTCTGGTCAAAGACTACCTGGATAACGCACCGGAATTGGCCGAAGGCGAGCTGGTACTGCTGGAAAATATCCGTTTCAATGTTGGCGAAAAGAAAAACGATGAAACACTGTCCAGACAGTATGCATCCCTGTGCGATGTGTATGTCATGGATGCGTTCGGTACAGCTCACCGCGCACAGGCTTCCACCCATGGTGCCGGTCAGTTTGCACCGATTGCCTGTGCCGGCCCGTTACTGGCAGCAGAGCTAGAAGCACTTGGTAGCGCCCTGGATAATCCGGCACGCCCTATGGTAGCCATTGTCGGCGGTTCTAAAGTATCCACCAAACTGACCGTATTGGAATCACTCTCCAAAATCGTCGATCAGCTGGTCGTCGGTGGCGGTATCGCCAATACCTTCATCGCTGCAGCCGGCAAACCGGTTGGCAAATCGCTGTATGAAGCTGATTTGATCGACACCTGCAAGAAATTGACAGCAGATGCCGAAGCGCGTGGCGGCAGCATTCCTGTTCCGACCGATGTGGTTTGTGCTAAAGAGTTCTCCCCTACTGCTGAAGCCACACTGAAGAGTGTCGATGACACCCTCGATGATGATATGATTTTTGATATCGGTCCTGATTCCGCAGCTGAACTGGCTGAAATCCTCAAGAATGCCGGCACCATTGTCTGGAATGGCCCTGTTGGCGTATTCGAGTTTGACCAGTTTGGTGAAGGCACCAAGGCCATCGCACTGGCCATTGCCGAATCCGATGCATTCTCCATTGCCGGTGGTGGTGATACACTGGCTGCTGTTGCCAAATATGGCATCTCAGACAAGGTGTCTTATATTTCTACCGGCGGTGGCGCTTTCCTGGAGTTCCTGGAAGGCAAGAAATTACCAGCAGTAGCCATGCTGGAAGAGCGTGCAGCCTAAGTGACTGAATTTCGTAGAACCAAAATAGTAGCAACCCTGGGGCCAGCCTCCGAATCACCGGAAATGCTGGATAAACTGATCGGCGCCGGCGTGAACGTGGTGCGCCTGAATTTCTCGCACGGCACGCCAGATGAACATCGTCAGCGTGCAATAAATGTTCGTACCGCAGCCAAAAAGCACGGTGTCTGCGTCGGTATTCTGGCTGACATGCAGGGACCGAAGATTCGCTGCGGCAAATTCAAAACCGGGAAAACCATGCTCACACCGGGCCAAAAGTTTATTCTTGATGGTGCCATGAGTCTGGACGATGGCAATGATGAACGCGTCGGACTGACCTACAAGGAACTGGTTGGTGATGTAGAACCGGGCGCACGTCTGTTGCTTAATGACGGCCTGATCGTCATGGATGTTGATCAGGTGGTTGATCAGGAAATTCACTGCACCGTTGTTATCGGTGGTGTGCTGTCCAATAATAAAGGCATCAATCGTGCCGGAGGCGGCCTCTCGGCTGAAGCCCTGACTGAAAAGGATAAGGAAGATATCAAAACAGCCTGTGCTATTGGTGTGGACTACATTGCTATCTCTTTTCCACGTCATGGTGCTGATATGGACTATGCCCGTTCACTGGTACGCGCAGAAGGCAGTAATGCCGGACTGATTGCCAAGGTGGAACGTGCTGAAGCTGTTGAACCTGAAAACCTGACTTCGATCATGGAAGCATCTGATGTTGTCATGGTTGCCCGAGGTGATCTCGGCGTTGAAATTGGTGATGCGTCCGTACCTCCGGTACAGAAACGGATCCTGCGTGAAGCGCCCAAGCATAATACACCGGTTATCGTGGCAACCCAGATGATGGAATCGATGTGTGAAAATCCGATCCCGACGCGTGCTGAAGTCAATGATGTCGCCAATGCGGTGATCGATGGTACTGATGCGATTATGTTATCGGGTGAGACAGCGGCTGGTAAATACCCTCTGGAAGCAGTTCAGGCTATGCACCGCACCTGTATCGAAACAGAAAAACAGCGCGTACTGCCGTCTTCGGCGACACGTGATCCGCGCTTTCCACCACATTCGGTTGATGAATGTATTGCCCGCCAGGCCATGGAAACGTCACATATGATGCCAATCACTGCGATTGCTGCATTTACCCACAGCGGCAATACCGTGCTGTATATGTCACGTCACCTGACCCGTGTGCCAATCTATGCGCTGACACCATCAGCTGAAACAGCTGGTCGAGTCACCCTGTTCCGCAATGTTATTCCAAAGCCGATCAGTGAGGAATATGGTGAGAAAGATGCCCCGCAGGCCACACGCGATGGTATTGCAGTCATGCTGTACGACCATCTGGTCAAGGATGATGATCTGGTCATTATGACGCTGGGTACACCAATGGGTAAAGCCGGCGGCACCAACGCCATGAAGATTATCCGTGTTGGCGAAGTATTTAACAGATAGTAAACAAACATAATTTTTACGGTTCCTACGAACCCATACACAGGGCATACTATGCCCGCTAATATCGAAGGAGGAAGAAATGGCACTCATTTCATTACGACAACTGCTGGATCACGCAGCTGAAAACAGCTACGGCATGCCGGCATTCAATGTAAACAACATGGAGCAGGTTCAGGCCATCATGGAGGCTGCCAATGAAGTAGATTCACCGGTTATTATGCAAGGGTCTGCCGGCGCCCGCGGTTATGCAGGCGAGCCTTTCCTGCGTCATATGATTGCTGCTGCTATCGAGCAATACCCTCACATCCCGGTTGTGATGCATCAGGATCATGGTTCCGAGCCGGCAGTTTGCCTGCGCTCCATCCAGTCCGGTTTCTCATCTGTCATGATGGATGGCTCTCTGGAGGCTGATTGCAAAACACCTGCTTCCTTCGAATACAATGTCAACGTCACCAAAACCGTGGTTGATATGGCACATGCAGGCGGTGTATCTGTGGAAGGCGAACTCGGTTGTCTGGGTTCTCTGGAAACAGGTGAAATGGGTGAGGAAGACGGCCACGGAGCCGAAGGCAAGCTGGATATGGATCAATTGCTGACCGGTGTGGATGAAGCGGTTGATTTCGTTACACAGACCAACGTGGATGCTTTGGCCATCGCCATCGGAACTTCACATGGTGCCTACAAATTCACCAAGCCGCCAACAGGCGAAGTGTTGCGTATTGACCGCATTGAAGAAATTCACGCAGCACTGCCGAACACGCATCTGGTGATGCATGGTTCCTCCTCCGTACCACAGGAATGGCTGGCTATCATTAATGAATACGGCGGCGAAATGGGCGAAACCTACGGTGTACCTGTGGAAGAAATCGTTAAAGGCATCAAATCAGGCGTTCGCAAGGTCAATATCGATACCGATCTGCGTATGGCTTCTACCGGTGCGGTTCGACGTCACCTGACAGAGAATCCGTCCAAC
Organism: Mariprofundus sp.; assembly: GCA_015485035.1. Lineage (GTDB taxonomy): Bacteria > Pseudomonadota > Zetaproteobacteria > Mariprofundales > Mariprofundaceae > Mariprofundus. The sequence goes on along the minus strand of WFUI01000212.1, from coordinate 12,894 downwards.
TTTGATCCACGCAAATTCTACAAAGCAGCCAAGGATGCTATGAAAGACATCTGCAAAGCACGCTACGAAGCATTTGGTTCTGCAGGCAACGCCTCCAAAATCAAGGTTCGTTCTCTGGAAAGCATGATCAGCTACTACAGCTGATCGGTTTTTCTTTAACAACAGGGCGGGCTCGAAAGAGTCCGCCTTTTTTGTTTGCATGTAACAGCCAGCTAACTGATACGACCAACAACTGAACCTGCACGGAAGGGGAAGATAATGTACACCACGGAGGTGTATGATGAAGATACCCGGAATTATTTCTTTCAGACTATTCCTTGCCTTCTCTATTACTTTTCTGGGACTTGCTTCTTTTTTCTTCACAGCCGTGCCTGCACAGGCTGGCGGATTTCTTCATTTCGGTTATGGACATCACGTCGGACATTCTGGCTATGGTCATTCCTACGGATACAGGTACAGCTATCCCTATTACGGCCGGCACAACTACTATGGTTATGGTCATTATGGCTACGGTTACCACAGATATGGATATTCCAATTACGGCCATCATTATAACCGTTACGCCACACCGCCATACAGTTCCGGCGATGATGACTCACCGGGTGCAACCTACCAGAACCGAACTTATGACCGGGATGCCCGTAACGGTTGGACATTACTCGGCAACAACCAGGCCAGTGCGGCCCTGATCGATTTTGGCAGACAGGCTCAGTCATCCCCTTCCACAGGTGCCCCCAAGGTTGGTTACGCACTGGCTTCTGCCTACCTTGGCAGACTGGACAAAGGCGTGTGGGCCATGCGCCGCGCCCTGAAAACCGACCCGGATGCGTTGCATGATGTCGCACTGGACCGGCGTTTACATATGAAAGTGCAACAAATTATCCGACAATATGAGGCTTATTCACCCGGGGATGCTGATACAGACTTTATGCTGGCATCACTGCATTATCTTCGCCGTGATATGAAAGCGGCTCGCAACCATATTGATCAGGCCATACAGGCTGCCGATAGAAGCACCAGCACGACCAACCTGCGCGCCTTGATCGATATAGAGAGAAACGGATAAAGATGTTCTGAATAAGCCGGTGTATCCACGCGGCTTATGCTTGGGCCGCAAAAGTAAGGTATAAATGACTGGTTTTGTACATGAGGTCAACATGACACTTTGTCTTCACATACAGAAAATGCGAGTGAATACCCTTGTTCAGAGTTTCCCACAACTGGTTTTTATGATGAGCCAGGGTAGTTTTCGGGGTAATTACAAGCCGGTGAGGTGACTATTGGTTTCACGGAAATTTCATATATCGTGTTTAAGTTGCAGGTAAAATGACTCCAATAAACAGTTTTTATGCCCTGATTTGTCTGTTTGTACTGTTCAACGCGGACAATGCACTGGCACAGGTCCAGGAGCATACCAGCCTTGGCGAGGCCGATGACTGTACCAATATCGCAGTCGATTACGCAAACAATCCGAACCTGACCCAACAGGAAAAAATAGAGTTGATGGATAAAGCCTTGTTTCATTCCCTGAACAAATATGAAGGCTGTCGAAATTCCCGCGCCAGGAACGCCGGTGGCGGCAAGGCAGGTGATCGGGGTGCAGATGGCACTCAGGCCGGCGCAGGTAGTAATGCGGGCAATGGCCAATCAAAATCTTCCACGGCCAGCTCCGAGATGTCGGGCACACAAGCGCCTGCTGCCCAGGAAGCATCTACGGGCAGTTCAAGTGACATATTAAGCAATAAAACAGAAACAAACACTGTTCCGGGTGAAAAAAACACCCGGGGGCATATTCAAAATAAATCTGTTCGCGGCAGTGGTAAAATCCCGGACGATATTCCTGAAGTTGATAACGACAGCATCCTGGAAGCGCAGATCCGCCAGGCTGCGATGGATGAAACAGATCCGGTGATTAAAGCAAAACTCTGGAATGAATATCGAAAATACAAAGGTTTGCCTGTTCAACAAGGAGCGATGTAGTGACTGGAATGATGCGGATCAGGAAACCGATAGCAATCACAATGGCCTGTATATTTCTTTTATCAGGGTGTGCGGCCAGCGGCTCGGGATCATCCGGTTTGAGTGTTGGCCCGGCAACGTCCTCATCCTATTTAAAACCAAAGGCCACTGAAAAACTGATCGTACAAAAACCAAAACTGGATATCATTATTCCGGTTTTTGATCCGGGGCTGCCCAAAGATCCGGAAAAATATGAAGAAAAAGGTATTTGGCCTGAACTGCGCCGGGCAGAAGCCTCGCGTTTCGCGTACAAGATGAAACTGGCACTTGAAAAAACAGAAGCGTTTGGCGCAGTCCGTGTCATGCCGGACACAACAGCGACCGGTGACCTGTACGTGGTTGGAAGTATCAATGAATCAAATGGCGCCAACGTGGATATTGATATAAAGGTTTATGATATCAGTGGAAAACAATGGTTCAGCAAATCATTCGAACATGAAGTAACAAAGGATTTTTACAGCAATATAAGAAACAAGGGCAAAGACCCTTACGACCCTGTATTCAAGAAAGCGGCCGACCGGCTTGTCAAAGAACTTAATCATCGTGACGACAAAAAGCTGGAGAAGCTGCAAGCCCTCACAAATTTGCGCTTCGGCGCCAATTTCTCTGAGGAAGCGTTTGCCCGATACATGCGGGTCAAAAGAGGGATCGTGTCACTGGTCAGTTACCCTGACGAAAATGATTTGATGCTTAAGCGTGTAAAAGCTATTCGTGTTCGCGATCAGTTGTTTACCGACAATATGCAGCCACACTATGAGCAGTTCAGTCAGAAAATGGACACCAGTTATGCAGCCTGGCAGAAACAAAGTTTTACGGAACTGGAGGCCGAGCGACAATCCCGGCAAGAAACGATTAAAAATGCTCTGGCTGGCGTAGCATTGATTGGCCTGGCCGTTTTATCCGCTGTCGCCGGAGGTCAGTCAGACTCTTACGGTGGATATACTGCAGGCACAACTGGAGCCATGATTGGTGGCATTGCAGGTGCACACTTCCTGGAAAAGAGTTTCCAGACCAACAAGGAAGCGAAGTTTCATCGAGATGCCCTGACCGAACTCGGCCAGTCCATTGATAGTGAGATGGCACCCCAGGTCGTCAATTTTGAAAAATCCACCCTGAAACTCACCGGTAGCGCCAAGGAGCAATTCGCCCAATGGCGGGCCTTTCTCAAAAGAATCTATGAAGAGGAAGCCACACCAGATGTTCAACTCTGATTCTTTTCTTCTATGCTAGAAGAAAAACTCCGGCAAGCCAGCCAAGACCATGCAAAAAACAACCAGCGTATGCTGTCCATCCTTGCCATTGCCACGCTTGTCATTGCCATGTTCATAACGGCGATGTGGCTGTTTGATTTCAATACAAACACTGGTGTACCGGAAGTCTCTGTTGCTGTTAAAACGCCACCCCCGACAGACACATCGAAACTTCGTGAACAATTCATACAACAGTTGCACCTGTATGAGAATGACATTGCACCGGCACTTGCTAGCGCAAACCTCAAAGCCTGGAGCACCGACAAGGAACTGGCGATCGCTGCGCTGAAAGACAAGGCAAGCGCGTCGTTTGCAACAGGCGATTATCCAGCGGCGCTCCAGGAACTCTCCGATTTGGAAACGATGGCCAGACAGTTGCTGGCACAGAGAGAGGAAATGTTTTCTTCAGCGTTTTCGATGGCCAAAAATGCTCTGGCCACCGATAACCATATCGAAGCCAAACAGGATATCAGCAAAGCGCTGCTGCTTAAGCCGGACAATCCGGAGGCTCTCAAACTTGCACAGCGCATAGATACACTGCCGAAAATTCTGGCGCTGTTAAAGAAAGCAGCCGTTGCACGCACTGAAAACAACCCGGAGAAGGAATATACAGCGGTTGCCGAGGCGCTTAAGCTGGATCCGGACAGGCAGGCGTTAAAACAGCGCAAAGCAGCGCTCGAAGAGAGCATCAAGGAAAGTCAGTTTGCTCCATTGATTGCCCTTGGTTTGGATCTTGTCAAACACAGAAAGCTGCAACAGGCCCGGGCCAGTTATCATAAAGCCAAACAATTATACCCGGGACGTTCAGAGCTTCACATCCTGAATACGGCGATTAACAGACTCGCAGTTGCACTGGATCTGGAATCAGCAAAAACACGTGGCAAGGCGGCTATCGACCGGGATCAGTGGAGTGAAGCACAATCTGTTTATGCCGCAGCGGCAAAACGACACCCCGATGATAAAACGATTCGCGATGGATTGCAGTTATCGAACAAGCTGGTAAGCCTGCATCAAGTCCTGTCGGATTATCTCCGGAAACCCGAACGCCTTGCCGCTGGCAACGTTGCTGCCGCGGCGCGACAGGCACTGGACCAGGCACGTATTTTTGTACAAAACAGTCCATCGCTAGGCCGGAAAGAAGCTGAGTTGAAAGCGCTGCTTGTGCAGGCAAATATTAAAATACCGGTAACCGTAACATCGGATAATCAAACATATATTCTGGTCAAAGGCATCGGCAAGGTAGGAATAACACAGCAAAGAACTATCCGGCTCAAACCCGGAAGCTATACCTTTGAGGGTAGTCGCGAGGGTTACAAATCAAAGCTTGTTGAAGTGCGCATCCCCATCGGTTCAAGCGCATTTGACGTAAAGGTTATCTGTGATGAACGAATTTAAAGCCCCTCCCCCGGATGAATCAAGCGATAACGATGCCAACAATGAAAATAACGACTCAATCCATATGGAATTGCTGCGCGCCAGGTCCCGCCAGCGGCGGTTTTATCTGCTGCTAACACTGATCCTGTTTGCCGGTATGATTTTAACCACGTCCCTTATCAGCTTTTCCAATGGAACGCTCATCAATGTACAACCGGAACAGGCGCAGGAAAGTGCTGCAGTAAAAGTATTGGGAGCCTTGGGAGGGTCAATCGGCAGTACGGTCTACTCATTGTTTGGCAATCCGACCATTGAGGTTTCAGCTACGGGCTTCAACACGTTACGAAAAACACTGCTGGATTCAGAGACAGGCGGTACGCTCAGCATAAAACTGTCCGAAATCCCACAGTTATTACGTGTGACAACAAAGCCGGATTCGGAGAAAACACGCTGGTCTGTCGATGGCAACATGGTGGCCAAAGCCAAACAATTGCAGCAGAAGCTGTTTTCCGGTGAGCATGCCATTGAAATCGACAACCCCTATTTCAAAAAGCAGCGCATCAATGTTGTCATGCAACCGGGAAAGGGGCTGGATCGCAGCGTTGATTTACAGCCCATAAGCGGTCAGATGAATATTTCCACGACGCCACCAGGCGCCAGTGTACACATCAATGGTGACGAGATTGGCCTTTCACCTGTCTCAGTTAAAAAACCGGGTGGCCAATACCACCTGGAGATAGCACTGGGCAGCTATCAAACGATCTCTGAAGATGTTGAAATCACCAACACCGAAATGCTGATTGAACGGGATTACCGGCTGGCAGCCAGCAAGGCCTATGTAAGCCTCCATCTGTCACCTGTTGGCGGGGTGCTGCTGTTGAATGGCAAAAAAGTGCCCTCACCTGCCGGGAAGCTGGCGGTTAAAGCCCGTACCAATAACATGCTGAGCTATCACAAACCCGGCTATTTTTCGCAGCAACAAACAGTGTCCATCAGCCCCGGAACAGAAAAAGAGATTTCATTTCATCTCAAACCCGAGACCGGCGTGGTTGATGTGCGTTCGAAACCGGCTGCAACAGTCCTGATCGATGGCAAGCAGGTGGGGCGGACACCGCTGATATTAACCTTATCGGCGATACCGCACCATATTGAACTGCGCAAGCGTGGTTACCGCAGCCATAAACAAACACTGACACCCGACAGCAAATCCAGACAAACGATCACAGCAGTGTTGCGCACGGAATCCCAGGCAAGACTTGCTGAAACACCGCAAACATATACCAACTCGGTGGGCATGCGTCTGAAACTGTTCAGACCGCGCAGCAGCTTTGTGATGGGCGCTCCCCGCTATGAAAAAGGCCAGCGCGCCAATGAGTTTTTGCGTACGGTAAAACTGACCAGAGCTTTTTATATCGGCAAATATGAAGTGACCGGTGCGCAGTTCGCCAGGTTCAGGAGAGGCAAGGGTAAAAAGGGGACAGTTTCACTTTTTCGTCCCGAAGAAAGTAAACTGTCCCCTCTTTACCAAACGGCCCCCTTTTTACTCCCGGCACGCTCAGTGAGCTGGATTGAGGCGGCACAGTTCTGTAACTGGCTCAGCGCACAAGAAAAACTCAAGCCCTTCTATAATATTCGCAATGGCCAATATGCAGGTTTCAATGCGACATCGGATGGTTACAGGCTACCGAGTGAAGCTGAATGGGAATGGCTGGCCAGAAAAGCCGGGAAAGCCAAACAGAGCAAGTTTACATGGGGTAATGCAACAACCATCCCCGAAAACTCCGGTAATATCGCCGATGAGACGGCCAAAGGAACAACCACGCACTACGTGCCCAATTATTCCGATGGTTATGCAGGGCTGGCGCCGGTCGGCAGCTATCCGGCAGAAAAATCAGGTTTGTATGACCTGACCGGCAACGTCAGTGAATGGGTGCATGATGTGTATACTTTAGTGCCGCCTGTCGGACAAACAACAGAGCTCGACCCGCTGGGTCAAAACAGCGGTGACACACACACCGTAAAAGGTTCAAACTGGCGCTCCGGAACCATTACTGAACTACGAGCCTCATATCGCGAAGGTGCGAATACGGGGCGTGATGATATCGGTTTTCGCGTTGCACGGTATATTGATTAACGCGCGTTGTTTATTTCACATTCACCAAGGAGGAGTTCATGGCTGAGATTCACAGTCCCAAACGATTCAGGCGAAGCACGCTCATTGTTATTACCATTCTTGGCATTGGATTGCTGGCTGGCACGGCGTATGCCGCTATGCGATCCATTCAGCTGGATTCACCGGCAACTTTTCCGGTGGATATTTAAGACAGGAGACTCGTATGTCCGAAATGATTAAAAGCATCGCCGTATTGATCGGCAGCGCCATTACTGTACACCTGTCCTACATCGGTTATATCCGGCCGCAAGCTGATGTGATTATCGCCCAGGCCAAACTGGCCGGACAATCGGCACCACGCGATATTCTGGTGGTACTGAAAGATTATGAACAGGAAATATGCCTTATTCTGATGCTGTGGGCGATCTATCTGATTTTAAGCAAATGTTTTGCCATTCTCAAAGATAAATACCTGTTTACTGTCGACCTGCTGGAAGACACAGTTGAAAGCGGCGATGATCTGAAAGCCGCCCTGTCCAATCTCGACAAGCTTCCGACAGATACCAGAGAAACGCCTCTGGTTGAAACTTTGATGGCAAGCCTGCGGCGTTATTTGATCACCAACGATGTGCAGAACACTTCCGATGCGGTTGAATCAAGCGTCGAATCACTGGCGGTTCGTCAGGAAGCCGAAAATTCGATGATTCGTTATCTGATCTGGGTGATCCCTTCCATCGGCTTTGTTGGCACGGTCAGGGGCATTGGCGAAGCGCTTTCATTGGCCGATCAGGCGCTGGCAGGTGATATCGCCGGCATGACAAACAGCCTGGGTATTGCTTTTAATTCCACCTTTGTCGCTCTGCTGGTCAGTATTTTATTGATGCTTCTGTTGCATCAGTTGCAGCGATTGCAGGATGGTCTTGTTGTGGATACGCAGGCCTATTGTGAAAAGTTCCTGTTAAAACGCATTTCTGAACAGTAGGCCCAAACTGAAACCCCGTCGCAAAACCGAAGGATTCAGTATTGCATTCCTTGATATCATGGCATGCGGCCTGGGTGCCATTATTCTGGTGTTTATGATTGTCAAACATAACGTTGATCAACCCACTACAGAAATCGATTTGCTGCAATCCGACCTGGCGCAACTCCAGCAACAACAAGCAGCATTGAAACAATCAATCTCCGCTCTGGATGCTAATGCGCTGAATGAAATGAAAAAGATCAGTCACAACCAGGCAACCGTATCCGCATTAAAGCAGGAAACAGCCAAAAAAAGTGATCTGCTCAAACGCAGAAATATGGAGCTTTCAGCAGTCAAAAATACGATCAAAAATGCACCCCGAGCGAAAAAAGACGATGTTGTGAAAAATGATCAGGGCGGAGAAGAAAATTATATCATGGGCATCAAGGTCGAAGGACGCAAAATCGTTTTTCTTGTTGATAGCAGTGCATCCATGACCGATGAAAAGTTGATACAAATTATCCGCCGCAAAAACAGCTCGGAAAGTGAGAAAAAAAGAGGCCCCAAGTGGCAGCGTACCAAACGCATCATGCGCTGGCTGCTGGTGCGTACACCTGAATCCAGCCAGATCGCTGTCGTGGCATATAATAAAACAGCCAGGGTGCTGGGTGGGTCAGGCTGGTTGAACGGGCGTGATGCCGGTAGCATACAAAAACTTTACAGAGAGATTGATACGCTTGTACCAACCGGATCAACCAATTTACAACTGGGCTTGCAAAAAGCCGCAGCGCTCAGGCCCACAGATATATATGTGGTGACAGACGGGCTGCCCACAGCGGGACAATCGCGCTATTCAAGCCTCAACCCATTCTCGGCTTGCAGTTCGCTGCTGGGAAAATCCAGCAATATCTCCGGAGATTGCCGGGTTAAACTGTTCCGCCAGAGTATTGCTGAAAGTTCTCCCAAGAGCGGCGTGAAAATTAATGTCATTCTGCTGCCCATCGAAGGCGATCCGCAGGCATCTCCGGAATACTGGGCATGGAGCGCCTCAACGGGCGGCTTGTTGATTAGCCCTGCGCTAAGCTGGCCATGAAATCACGGCGGAGAAATCTGGAAATTTTCAGTCTGTCCTTCCTGGACATTGTTTCCTGTGGATTTGGCGCTGTCATTTTACTGGTATTGATATCCAAACCGCTTGAAGGCACCAGCAGCTCGGATATTAATGCCGCCAAACAGATGTTACAGCAAGTGATATCGGCACAGAATCAAGTTGAAAAGTCCTCCAGAGAACTGGAGAAAAAGCAACAGGAACTGACCAGTCTCAAACAGATCAGTTCGCTGATTAAACAATCCGAGGCAACAACGAAAAAGCAGCTGGGTGCTAAAAGCAGCGAACTTGAAAAACTCGATGGCGATCTCGAAGGCCTGTCTCTGGTTGAGTCATCGCTCAAACGCGCCTCAATCAAACCCAGTTCTGCAACAAAAAGGGATGCGGAAGTCGGTGGCATACCGGTTGATAGCGATTACATTATTTTTATCGTCGATACATCAGGCAGTATGCTCAATATCTGGCCCCGCGTATCGCGGGAGCTGGTGAATGTGCTGAAAATCCACCCCAAAGTGACGGGCTTTCAAATCATGAATGACAATGGAAGCCATTTAATTTCAAGCTATGCAGGAAAATGGATTCCCGATACCCCGCAACGACGCAGGGCCGTGATGGGTATGTTCACATCATGGAACAGCGCTTCAAACAGCAGCCCGGTTGAAGGGATTGAGATGGCATTAAAGAGATATGCAAAATCTGATATTTCCCTGTCCATATATGTTTTCGGGGATGATTATTCCGGTTCATCCTATGGCCCGGTCATTGACACCATCGACAAGCTGAACCGCAATCGCATCACAGGAAAAAGATTGGCCAAAATTCACGCCATAGGATTTATGTCCCAATACACCACCAACCGCTTTGCTATCCTGATGCGGGAAGTAACCAAACGTAATGGTGGAACCTTCCTGGCTCTGCATCCGTAATCAGTCCCTGTCAGAGCCAGTCACGCTGTCTGGTTTATCTGATTTGTCTGATTCCGCTCATCATCCGCTTGCACCCCTGCCCTGCCGGGCCGGTGTCTCTACATAATACAGGAGCAGCGCACCGGCAGCGAACAACAGCACAATCACCAGAATAGAAAAACGGGCACTGCCGGACATGAGGCTGGCCACCCCCATGAGTGCCGGCCCCATCACCGCAGCGAATTTTCCCAACATATTGAAAAAACCAAAAAATTCAGCAGCCTGATGTTTGGGAATCATGCGTGCATACATCGAGCGCGATAGTGCCTGTACACCACCCATGACCAGACCTATTGCTGCTGCCAGCCAGTAAAAATCGGATGCCTGCTGCATCGTGGAGCTCCACACGCAAACGACTGAATAAATGGCAAGGCTCACCAGAATGACTCCCTTGGCGCTCCAGCGCTCACCCAGCCAACCCATCGCCAGCGCTGCGGGAAAAGCAATAAACTGTGTCATCAGCAACGCCGTGATTAACACCGATGAATCGAAGCCCAGCGACAATCCATAATCCACAGCCATTCGAGCCACCGTATTGACCCCATCGATATAAAGAAAATAAGCCAGCAGGAACAACCAAATCTGTTTCAGCCCACGCAGATGATGGAATGTTTCACGCAGCTGGCTAAAACCGTTTCTGGCTGCATCCAGCCAGTGTGCAGTTGTCACTTCGCCCTGTTCATGCACAAAACAGGCCAGCGGCAGCGTAAACAGCGCCCACCACAAAGCCACAGTGAGAAACGACCATCGCACTGCTTCAGCTTTACCGGCCAACAGAAACCAGTCCGGATGCAATGTCATCAGCACATTCACAGCAAATAAAATGCCGCCACCGATATATCCAACGGCGTAACCAAGCGATGACACCCGATCCAGCGTCTCATGCTCGGCCACATCAACAATCAGGGCATCATAAAACACATTGGCACCGGAAAACCCAATAGCACCAAACGCATAAATCATCACAGCCAACAGCCAGTGTCCTTCCCCTGCCAGAAACAGCGCTGCTGTCATCAACACACCCAAAACAGTAAAGCTGAGCAGCATCCGTTTCTTCAAGCCGCCCTGATCCGCCATTGCTCCCAGCACGGGGGCCAGTAAAGCAATCAACAGCCCTGCCCCGGCGTTGGACAACCCAAGCCAGAACGTTGATTCATTGGCTGTAAGGCCCGTTGCCCAATACTGCTTGAAGAATACCGGGAAAAAACCGGCCATTACCGTCGTTGCATAAGCTGAATTAGCCCAGTCATAAATAGCCCATGACCACATTGACCGACGTTTGTTATTATTCATCACGCCAATTTAGTTTGCAGACAGGATTTTGGCGAGGAGGAATCCATTATGCGAATCATTATTCAACGCATCAGCAGCGCCCGCCTGATTTGTAAGCAGCCAGCTTCGAAACAGATCAGCAAAGAAATCGGCAGGGGTATTGTCGCACTGGTCGGCATCGAAAGTGACGATGATGAAAGCCGCGCCACCCGCATGGCCGAGCGTCTGCTGAGTTATCGTATTTTCCCGGACAGTAACGGACGCATGAACCTGAGCCTCTCCGACATCGGCGGCGACCTGTTGATTGTGCCAAATTTCACCGTTGCCGCCGACACCAGAAAAGGAACCCGGGCCGGCTTCTCTACAGCCGCAACACCGGAGACCGGAGCACGTCTGTTTGATTCACTAACACGCTGTATCCAACAACAGCATGATCATATCGAAACCGGCATCTTCGGCGCTGACATGCAGCTCACCCTGACTAATGACGGACCGGTCACCTTCATTCTGCAAAGCTGATCTTGGCGCATGATACAGCTACACTGTCTCTTGTTATAACAGATCCCGGTCAACCAAGTTGATTCAAGCACCGAGTGACCAACAGAAAGATATCTCTGAACCATCACCAGCACCTATGAAAGCCCGCAGAGATGAATATTTTTCACATAGCCTGCTTTATGTATCCCTTGCAATGAGCGGTTATTGTTATCTCAAAAAAACGAGAATATCATCTGTTTGATCGCACCTCCCTTTCAATCACACCAGCGTTGAACGGCTTATTATTGACTTGTTCATCACCTTATTCTCCTGTGCATTTTACAGATAATTTCATACCGGGTTGAATCATTAACAGCCAATAAAAACCCGAAAAACAGACATATTGTACGACTGTTAAATGTGGCGGCGAGCCACACCTGTTCAATATCCGTTGCTTGCGAATCTGACCAAATCACAACATGATCAGGCAAGTGACTGAACGAATCAGGACACTTATGGGTGTTCGGTACTGTCAAATGGTGTTGCCATTAAACTTTACCGGCCTGCTTTCCGGAGATGAAAGGCATGGAAAATTCTACTTATATGCTGTGAAGGAGGCATATGTTATGAAAAATGCCATCTCTGAAACGAATTCTGAAACAAATGTAACAACGTCCAACGTATCCGAAGAAATTTCGATGCAAAGCGACCAGCGTCTGATTACAAGCACCATTGCATACATTATTCTTGCTGCAACACTGATGCCATTGTGGGGGCTGTTTGACTATCTCATTGACCCGCAACATTTCAATCTGTTTTTCACCTTCCGAATTATATTTTCATTGGTGGCCATCACCATGCTGCTTCTGTTTATTAGATATGGATGTCCCAAACATTATTGCCGCCCTCTGGGGCTGGTGATTTATATGGCACTGATTTGTGCCATTTTGCCGATGGTTGTGATTACACCGGAAAAATACCCTTATTACCTCGGTTTCAGTACCATCTTCTTCGGCACGTCGATCATAATGATTTGGCCTATGGTATATATGATCGTTCCATTACTGGTAACGGGATTATTACTTGCTGTTTTTGAGCTCCCCTATGCTTCTTCTCAACAGGTGACTACCGCGATCTTTTTAATGGTAACAGTCGGTGCAGGTTCATGTTTTGCCAGTTGGTTGATATACAGGAACCACCGGGAAACCGCTGACTTAATGTCACAACTCAATCATCTTACTTTGTCAGATTCGCTGACCGGCCTATATAACCGTCGCTATCTGGACATTCATCTGGTGGATGTTATTTACCGGGTCAAGCGTGATCAAATACCGCTTGTGGTTATGATGATGGAT
>WFUI01000211.1 GCA_015485035.1 Mariprofundus sp. | reverse complement strand
GCGTTTATTGTTACACGGTGAAAAAACAGATGTGCAGAAAACAGGCTTTGATCATTTTGCCTGAATCGCGGAAGTTTAATTACTGGCTGGCAGCCGGTCTGGGTAGCGGCTGGTTGCCCAAAGCCCCCGGAACCTGGGGCTCACTGGCATCGCTGTTGCCAGCCTGGTTTATCCTCGACGGATTCCATGCAACCGGTTTGTTGGTGGCCAGTATTGTTGTGCTGCTGATTGGCTGCCGGGTTTGTGCTGTGATATTACCAGCCATGCCTGATAAGGATCCGGGCTGGATTGTGATTGATGAATGGGCCGGACAGTGGCTCTGCCTGGCGCTGATTGTTTATGTCATCGGAGATGGCTGGCTGGCATTTGTCATCGCATTTGTGGCATTCCGCCTGTTTGATATTTTCAAACCATGGCCTGTATCATTATCCGAAACAGCAGGGCCGGCCTGGTGGTCTATTATGGCTGATGACATGGTTGCCGGCCTGATGGGGGCTGCGGCAGTGATTACCGGCGCCCTGATTGCAGGCATGTGACATGATGCGGATGAACAGGTTGTATCCATGATGAAACGGGCACAGTGGTTTATTTCTGAACAGGGATTCAACAATCTGATGCTTGCCGGTATTTCGACCGGCTGGTTGAAGGCCTGGTTGTTTTCCGCCGGGGCGAAGTATGTCTCCATACACCGGCTGAAATCTGATAGCTGGCATGATAGTCAGGCCGATACCCAACTGTTTTTTGCCACCGACAATGAATTGGAAGCAGTGATTGAACAGCATGGTAATAGCGATCCGGGGGATGAGAACTGCTTCAGGCTGGAGAACCCGGAACGCAGTTGTTTCCACTATCTGTTCAAAGGCAGGCATATGGTGCTGTTATCTTTGGGCGATATCGCTTTTCAGCGCCATCGCTGGCTTTCCCTGTTGAATGAAGGAAAGCCGTTGTTGCCATTGTATGTGCGGGCCGATGACAGCCTGCCGTTTTTACTGGAACCCGGTTTGAGCAGCGACCTTTCAAAATCTTCAGATGGCCCGGTGCTGAATGCAGAGGGGCTGTTGATTGAGGAGCAGGTCATCGCAGCTCTGGTAGAAAAAAAGCGCTCAATCCGTACAGTGGAATCGTGTACAGCCGGAGGGATTGTCGCTCGGTTGTGTCGGGTTCCGGGCGCATCCGGGGTGGTGGACAGGGCATGGGTAACATATAGCAACCGCGCCAAGCAGGAAGAGGTCGGGGTTGCGGCAGATTTATTGCAACAATATGGCGCGGTCAGTGAGAAAGTCGTGCGGGCTATGGCCGAAGGAGGTGCCGATGCTTCCCATATTTGCATTGCAGTCAGCGGTATTGCCGGCCCCGGTGGCGGTTCGGATGAAAAACCGGTTGGAATGGTTTGGGTTGCCGTTGCTTGTGGGGGGCATGCCACGGTAAGCCGGTGTCTGCACCTGAAAGGCGCACGCCATGAGATTCAGTCGCGTACGGTAATCGCGGCGTTATCCCTGTTGCTCACGGAAGTGGAACAGTTATAACAGATTCAGGGCATCCGGCAGATCGGCGATTGAGGGTAATAGGAGATCGGCTTTGATGCCGGTTGCTCTGACAAAATCCTCCCGGTATTTACCGGTTTGAACCAGTGCTGTTTTCAGCCCTGCCTCTTTAGCACCGCCAATATCCGATTCGATGTCATCACCGATCATCAGGGCGGATTCCGGCTCTACATGTAACGCAGCGCAGACACCGTGAAAGAAATCCTCTGACGGTTTACCCAGAACCATAGCCTTTGTGCCGGTAGCATATTCAATTGCAGCTACAAACGGGCCGATATCCAGATGCAGACCATCCGGTTTCTGCCAGAAACGGTTTTTATGCAGCGCCAGCACCACGGCACCTTCCATGACGGCATTGAATATCGCATGTAACAGCTCGGGCGTATAACCCTCACCACCCAGATCACCCATCACGATATAATCCGGGTTTTCGTCAGTCGTCCGGATACCCTGAAAATCTTCCAGCAACGAATCGCGCACATAGAGTTTCGCACTACCGTCTGCAATGGCCCGAACGGCCAGAGCCGCAGGTGTGTAGATATCGGATTTATGAATAGCTATCCCGAAGCCCGCAAGTTTTTCGGCGATGGCGGATTTCGGTTGTGTCGTTGTATTGGTCAGCCCTGCAACAGGCAGGCCCATATCAAGCACTTGCTGCACGCTTTCAATCGCACCGGGAATCATATGGTCGCCCACATACAATACCCCGTCCAGATCGAACAGCACGGCTTTGATGGCTGTTTCTTTTTTTCTGTTCATAACGCTATTTTAGCACTGTTACGCTATGATGCGAAGGCCTGACGATAATAGGAAGACATCTAAAATTAGGAGAATTGATATAAAGATAAGGGTTAAGGGCATACATATAAATCGAGAGAGGAGCTTGCAGATCCGCTCCTCTTATTGGGGGATAGGCCTTTCAATATCAAACCCTTGTAAGGAGTAAAATATGACAACACTTATAGTTGGTGCAAGCGGTGCAACAGGGCGATTGCTGGTCGAGCAGTTGCTCAACAAAGGAAAGAACGTGAAAATCATTGTACGTTCATCTGATGTGTTTTCCAGCGATGTGTTGCAACATGACAATTTATCAGTAATTCATGCAAGTGTTCTGGATTTGAGTGATAACGAAATGATTGACTATGTTCGCGATTGTGAGGCGGTTGCTTCGTGTTTGGGGCATAATTTGAGTTTCAAAGGAATATACGGGCACCCCCGTAGGCTTGTTACGGATGCGGCTCGCCGGTTGTGCAACGCAATCAGGAAAAATAACCCCAAGACACCTGTTAAATTTGTACTTATGAATACCACGGGTAACAGTAATCGGGATTTGTCAGAAAATGTTTCGGTTGCCCAACAGTGTGTTATCTGGCTTCTTCGTTTACTGTTGCCGCCGCATACGGATAATGAGAATGCAGCAGATTACCTTCGTGCAGAGGTAGGCCAGAATGACAGGGAAATAGAGTGGGTTGCAGTTCGTCCCGATGCTTTGATTGATGAAGTCGAAGTTTCCGAGTATGAACTACATCCTTCACCCGTTAGAAGCGCAATATTTGATGCGGGTAAAGTGAGCCGGATTAACGTGGGGAATTTCATGGCTGATTTAATCACGGATGATGAGCTATGGCGGAAGTGGAAGGGGAAAATGCCTGTTATTTACAGCAAGGCATAAAAAAATTTAAGCAGTCCATGCGTTTCGCGTCTGGTTCCCAATCAGGTCATTGATGTTGTTTAAGTTTGTCGAGTTAGCGGTTTAAAAGCATCTCTTCGGCGCGGGCAAGGTCTTCGGGCGTATCAACGCCGATGCAGTGAAAATCACCAACGGTGACGGCGATATCGTAGCCGTGATACAGGACGCGTAACTGTTCCAGTTGCTCGGTCTGTTCGGCTTCACACGGGTCGAGAGAAGGATAAATCAGCAGGAATTCTTTTCTGTATGCATACAGCCCGACATGCTGCAAGGCATGACCCGACCCTGAGCGCGGGTAGGGGATAGCGGCGCGGCTGAAATACATAGCGCGGCCTTTGGCATTGCAAACCACTTTCACGACATTGGCATCATCCAGATCGGAACCGGAACGCAGCGGGTGCGCCAGTGTGGCCATCGGTAGGTAGGCATCTTTGGAGAATGGTTTAACCACAGCGCGAATGGCAGCCGGATCGATCAGTGGTGCGTCGCCTTGTACATTGACTACGATATCACAATCCATTTCGCGCACGGCTTCGGCCAGACGATCACTGCCGCTGGGATGCTTCGGGCTGGTCATGCATACGGCAGCATCGGTTTTCTGAACCGCTT
>WFUI01000210.1 GCA_015485035.1 Mariprofundus sp. | reverse complement strand
TTTCATCCCGGTGCATATGTCTATGCCGATGAAGACGGCATTGTGATTTCAGAGAAGCCTGTTGTCTAGGGCCTGTTCACACTAATTTGGTTGTTGTCGCTGCTGCTCCAAATGGGGCCAATCAAGGCTCGAGTGATGAAGTTTGGTGATTCCAAACGAATTACGAGTAACGCTGAGTGACCTCATTTGGAGCGCAGCCCAAAGGGATTGGCCATTTTTCCGTCCTGCTGCGTTATCGCAAGCTCATGTGCAATAAGCACATATCGCTTGCAAAGCCTTGCAGGAACACAAAAATGACCGAATCGACGCCATCAAAATTAGTGTGAACAGGCCCTAAAAACAGCTCATTTCCAAGGTTTTCGGTTTGTTGCATGCCATTTGACCTGAGCGGTAACTTTCAAGCAGGGCGTTGCGGATATCCGGATGCTGATCCAGATCAATAATACCCAGATGTTTCCGGGCAATGGGTTCGAGCGCACGAAGCGCCTTCTGTTTTTGCCATGCTTCGGCAAAACCTTCGAAATTGAGTCGGCCATCCATGAAAAAATCAGTGACCAGTCCGGATGGTTCTGAAAAGGTGATTTCATGCATTAGCATCACATCATATTCGTGGCGGTAGGGGTCCAGTCCGATAGAGGATGCGAGCATATCATACAGGTCATTGAGGTCACCCTGCTTTTGCATCAATGCATCCAGATCAACGGTGATCGAGGGTTTGAATGTCTGGCCGCGAAAATCGAATTGCAGGCTGGCAGTAATACTACTTTTTCCGGTGGTCTTTTGCATGGGGTGATTCATCCCTCCTTCAGAGGAGCAATATTGATCAGTTCTCTGGCATTTTCCTGGACGAATGTCTTGAAGGCATCCGGAATTGCTGCAAAGCGTTTGCCGTCACGATATACAATATTCCACTGACGCATAATGGGAAAGTCTTCGACATTCAGTATCACCAGCCGCTTCAGGGCCAGTTCCATTTCAATTGTGTGTAATGACACGATACCCAGTCCCAGTTCTGCCATCACGGCCTGTTTGATGGCCTCGGCACGGTTCATCTCCATGCGAGGTCTCAGTCTCAGGTGATGTTCGGCAAAATAGCGTTCAGTCGCCATACGGGTGCCGGAGTCGGGCTCGCGCACAATAAAATCTTCGCCGGCGACATCTGCAAGCCGAATGGACTTTTTGCGGGCCAGCGGATGTTCTGGCCAGGCCACAACCACCAGCGGGTTTTCCAGGAAGGGGATGCCTGTCAGCTGGTGCCCATCCGGCGGAGTGCCCATGATGACCATATCGGTTGTGTTATTGTCCAGGGCGCGGAGCAGCCCGGTACGGTTGGTTACATCAAGTGTTACCCGGGCAGCCGGATATTTATGGTGGAATGCGGCAATCAGTTGCGGGGCGAAATAGTTGGCTGTCGATGCCATGGTCAGGTGTAACTTGCCCCGTTTCAGGCCCCGGAGTTCTTCCATGACTTCCGAGGCTTCGTTGATTTGCTGGCGTATGTTTTGTGCATAATGCAGCAGCTCCAGCCCGGCCTCTGTCGCGCTGACCTGCTTTCCTTCCCGTTCAAACAAAGGCAAACCAATCTGCTCTTCCATCTGTTTCACCTGCATGGATACTGCAGGCTGGGTCATAAATAACGACTTCGCAGCTTCAGTGTAATTACGCTGCTCGACAATAGCTTCAAGGATTTTAAACTGTTTCAGTGTAATATTCACAGTCTCTCCCTGTTTGGCTTGTTATAAGAAATATTTATAGTCGACATCATAAGCTTTGATTTTACATTATGGAAGGAATTTCTAGTCTTCCCCTCGTCGCCAAAGAGGTTTATCATGCTCTGCCGCGAAGGAGAGGGGGCACAAGCTTCCTGTCACTAATAAACCTGGAGGAATTCCTAAATGGATCAATCGAATCGTTATGCAGATCTGAGTCTGAATGAAGCAGATCTAATCGCAGGCGGCAAGCATTTACTTGTTGCTTATAAACTAATACCGGCTGAAGGCTATGGCTTCCTGGAAGTGGCAGCGCATATTGCAGCTGAATCTTCTACCGGTACAAACGTAGAAGTTTCTACCACTGATGATTTCACTCGTGGCGTTGATGCGCTGGTATATGATATCGACGAAACCGCATTTGGTGACCATCCTGTAACCGGCGGCGGTTTGATGAAGGTTGCTTATCCTGTTGATCTGTTTGATCCGAACCTGACTGATGGACACTATAATGTTTCACATATGTGGTCGCTGATTCTGGGTAACAACCAGGGCATGGGTGACCATGTTGGCCTGCGTATGCTCGATTTCATGGTGCCTGAATGCATGATCAAGAAGTTTGATGGTCCAAGTGCCGGTATTTCCGATCTGTGGAAAGTGCTGGGTCGTCCAGAAGTGGATGGTGGTTATATCGCCGGTACGATTATCAAGCCGAAACTGGGCCTGCGTCCGGAACCATTTGCCAAAGCATGTTATGATTTCTGGCTGGGTGGCGATTTCATCAAGAATGATGAGCCTCAGGCCAATCAGCCATTCTGCCCAATGGAAGTTGTGATTCCAAAGGTTGCGGAAGTCATGGATCGTGCTCAGCAGGAAACCGGTGAAGCGAAGTTGTTCTCGGCCAATGCTACTGCCGATTACCACGTCGAATGCATCAAGCGCGGTGAATATATTCTGAGTGAATTCGCCAAGTATGGTAACGAAAAACATGTTGCCTTCCTGATCGATGGTTTTGTAACCGGTCCTGCCGGCGTAACAACTGCACGCCGTGCATTCCCGGACACATTCCTGCATTTCCATCGCGCCGGTCATGGCGCTTTGACGTCTTATAAGTCGCCAATGGGTATGGATCCATTGTGCTACATGAAGCTTGCGCGTTTGCAGGGTGCTTCCGGTATTCACGTCGGTACCATGGGTTACGGTAAGATGGAAGGCCATGGCAAGGAAACCGTGCTTGCATACATGATTGAACGCGATGAGTGCATGGGTCACTACTTCAACCAGAAATGGTATGGCATGAAACCAACTTGCCCGATCATCTCCGGTGGTATGAATGCACTGCGTCTGCCTGGTTTCTTCGAAAATCTGGGTCATGGTAACCTGATCAATACCTGTGGTGGTGGTGCCTTCGGTCATATCGATAGCCCGGCTGCCGGTGGTAAATCACTGGGTCAGGCTTACGATTGCTGGAAATCCGGTACTGATCCGATTGAATATGCCAAGACGCATAAAGAATTTGCTCGTGCATTTGACTCCTTCCCGGCCGATGCCGACAAGATCTACGGCGAAGACTGGCGTGAGAAAATCGGCGCGCATAAATAAGCTCCGACTCAACATATCAGCATGCAAAGGCCTCCGCGAAAGCGGGGGCCTTTTTGTTGGGCGTTAAAGCGGGGCTGGTTTTTTGGCTGCTGCCAAAATCAGTCCGTTCCGGCAGAAACGTCGTTTTGCCTTCGCTTACACAATGTTGCAGGGCAGCAGTGATGCACGTGGCACGCTCAAAGGGGGCCATACATACGTATGACCAGGCACCTACGTGCTTCCTCAATAAACGGGATAGTGGATAAAAAACATAAATTTATTTTATGAAAACTATAATTTTTATAAGTTCGTTATTCCTGCCCGATTCGCTATAATGCTCACCAAGATTTCATTCAGGAGCGACCATGAGCGAACAGGAACAATATAATATTAAAGAAGAGCCATTTTATCAGGTGCAGCATGATGAAGTCGGGCTGTACGAAGCGGCTTATGCTGCTCGTCTGCCGGTGATGGTCAAAGGGCCGACCGGTTGTGGTAAATCACGTTTTGTTGAATACATGG
This sequence comes from Mariprofundus sp., assembly GCA_015485035.1. Lineage (GTDB taxonomy): Bacteria > Pseudomonadota > Zetaproteobacteria > Mariprofundales > Mariprofundaceae > Mariprofundus. The sequence continues at coordinate 4,063 of WFUI01000210.1, read as the reverse complement.
CATGGAAACTCGGCAAGCCGCTGATCACCGTAGCCTGTAATGAAGATATGACCGCCTCCGATCTGGTCGGGCGATATCTGCTCGATGCCAACGGCACGCGCTGGCTGGATGGGCCGCTTACCACGGCTGCACGTATCGGTGCGATCTGTTATCTCGATGAAATCGTTGAAGCCCGTCAGGATACCACCGTGGTGATTCACCCGTTGACCGATCATCGTCGCACCCTGCCACTGGATAAAAAAGGTGAACTGGTCGAGGCACATCCGGATTTCCAGCTGGTGATTTCTTATAATCCGGGCTATCAGAGCCTGATGAAAGATCTCAAGCAATCAACCAAACAGCGTTTTGCCGCTTTTGAATTTGATTATCCGACGGCGGCAGTGGAAACAGGCATTGTTGCTACAGAAACCGGTATTGATACAGAACTGGCAGCCAAACTTGTTCAGATCGGTGAAACGGCGCGTAATCTGAAAGGCCATGGTCTGGATGAAGGCATTTCCACCCGTTTGCTGACTTATGCCGCGACCCTGATTAAGGGTGGCGTGGAAGCAAAAGCGGCTTGCCGCATGGCACTGGTGCGTCCGATTACCGATGATGCCGATATTCGCGATACGCTGGATCATGCCATCAATGCAGTGTTTGCGTAACAGGTCGGCGACGGAATTGAGTGACACTTATGCCTGAACAACTCGCAAGAAACATGGAGTTTGAAATGTACTGGCAACGGCTGGGCTGTAATTTTGCCCAGGCTGACCGCATTTTCGATGATTGCATGAAAGAAGCCAAGGCCGTATTGAGTCAGGACGGGCTGGTTTCGTATATCGAGAATGCCCGTTTCCTCGGTAAAATGGGGCGCGGGCCGGAGCCGTTGCTGGTGTATCTGGAAGAGGCACCATCGGTTGCAGCGATGGTGGGTGAAGACGCGCTGGTGGATATGCGCGAATTTGCCCATTACATGTCCACCCATACCAATTTCAAGGCCATGGTGCCGTTTTTACAGTCCATCGCAGCAGTGACGCGGCGTTTGCACAGCTATGCCTTATTTCAACAGTATATCGAAATCATACGTGATATGATGGATCAGACTTCCGGATCCGTACATGGTCATCATACCACGTTCCCCAGCCCGGGTCTGTCGGATCTGCTCAAGCAGTCGCCGCGTTTATTGAGCGAGTTGTCGCTACAGGGGTTTCGCAACTGGGTGGACTACGGGATCAAGTATTATAACAACCATCCCGGTCGTCAGGTGGAGTATTTCAGTCTGAAGTCGGCCGATGCGATTGCTGTGATGCAACGCGAGCGCCATGGTACATTGCTGGTGGACAACGAGCGTAAGCTCGATGCCTATTTGCGCGGCCTGTGGCAGGATGGTGATTATCTGGTGCCGTATTCTTTGATTTTTGATGAACTGCGTAAGGCTGTGCCTTATTATGATCATATGGGCATCCGGTTGCCCGATGTTTATGATGATGATCGCGGTGTGAGCGGGATTGATCGCTATCGTGCTGCGCTGGCGCATATGGCCGGGCATCGTCGCTGGTCCGAACCGATGGTGGTGGATAACTGGAGTCCCAATCAACGCGTGGCTGTAGAAGTATTTGAAGATGCTCGCATTGATTATCTGACCTGTAAGCGTTATCCGGGTTTGCGGAAAATATTCCTTGCCCTGCACCCCAAGCCTGTTCAGGAAGATTTGGCTTTGCAGGACACATCATTGATTCTGTTGCGCTTGGCGATTGCTTCGCGTGCCATGCTGGATCCCGAATACCATGTTGAGAACGACGTGATTCGTGGTTTTGTGGAACGTTTTTATGCGACCATGCAGGACGGGGAATCCAGCAGCCCGGCAATGGCCGATATTGCTCTGTCCTTCATTGCCCGTACACGCAGGCAGGCTGATGCCTTGCCGAATACCTATTTTGATAACACGGAAGTCGATTATCGCGATGATAATCGTCATTTGTGGATTTATATTGAGCCGGGTGATGATGAAGATACACTCTTTGAACACCTCGATCACCGTGAGAATGAGGAGGAACTCAAAGGGTTGCCTCCGCGCCACTACCATGAATGGGATTATAGTTCAGAGCATTATCGTCCGGACTGGGTGAGTGTTTATGAGGCATTGCAACCCAGTGGTAATGCTACCGTGATTGATAATCTGCTGGCCAAACACAGTGCGACAGCCAAGCGTTTGAAGGCCATACTGGATATGCTCAAGCCGCAGGATCGGGTACGGGTGCGTTATCAGGAAGATGGCTCTGAACTGGATCTGGATGTGGCGATTCGTTCCCTGATTGATTTCAAGGGCGGGGCTGCGCCTGACCCGCGAGTCAATATGAGTCACCGTACCGATGGTCGTAATGTGGCGGTGTCGCTGGTGCTGGATTTATCGCAGTCGTTGAGCGAACGGGCGGCGGGGAGTAACCAGACGATTCTGGAACTGTCGCAGGAAGCTGTTTCACTGCTGGCCTGGACGATTGATCAGGTGGGCGATTCATTTGCCATTGCCGGTTTTAATTCGAACACCCGTCATGATGTGCGATTTTATCACATCAAGGGTTTTTCGGAGCAATGGGACGATGAAGTGAAATCTCGTCTGGCCTCGATGGAACCGAGTTATTCCACCCGCATGGGTGCGGCGATGCGTCATGCCGCTCACTATCTCAAAGCCCAGAAAGCAGATAAGAAGCTGATGCTGATTCTCACCGATGGAGAACCTGCCGATATTGATGTCGATGATGAACAGCTGTTGATTCAGGATGCCCGCAAGGCAGTGACTGAGCTGGATCAGGATGGGATTTATAGTTATTGCATCAATCTGGATCCCAAAGCAGATGAATATGTGGCGGATATCTTTGGACGCAATTACACGATTATTGATCACGTGGATCGCCTGCCTGAAAAGCTGCCCGAGGTCTTTATCTCGCTGACGAAATAAAGCTGTCAAAGAGTGCAATGCAAGCGTTGCGGTCTGACACAGGCCGGTAACGGCTTATATCTATGGAATGAAAACAAATGAATGATAAAATGATAGCAACGCACAACGGAAGCTTTCATGCAGATGATGTGTTCAGTGTCGCTGCATTTAAGCTCATAGACCCTTCGTTCACACTTGTGCGCACACGTGATTTGGAGCTGATTGCCGGGGCAGATATTGTGATTGATGTCGGTGGTGAATATGACGCGGACAGAGACCGTTTTGATCATCATCAGCGTGGTGGTGCAGGGGCGCGCGAAAATGGTATTCCCTATTCCTCGTTTGGTCTGATCTGGCAGAAATATGGTGTAGAGATATGTCAGGGTAATGCTGAGCTCGCCAATGCTGTGGATGCAGGGCTGGTATCGGCCATTGATGCGATTGATTGCGGTCATGTCAACGGTGTCTCCGAAGGCATTAGCTTGAGCCAGACGATTGGCATGTTTAACCCGACCTGGCAGGAAGATAGTGATTTTGATACATGTTTTGATGAAGCGGTTGATTTTGCATCGCGCGTGTTAATGCGATTCATTGCATCAGCCAGCGGTGGATTGAGTGCCAAAGCCATTGTAGCCAAAGCTATTGAACAGGCAGCAGACCCCAGAGTGATTGTACTGGAGAAATATATTCCATGGAAAAGAACGGTGCATGCCCTGTCCGATGAGGCTTTGTATATGGTTTATCCGTCTCCCACCGGCCAATGGCGCATTCAAACCGTACCGGTTGAACCCGGTTCATTCGAAGACAGAAAACCGCTGCCCAAAGCATGGGCTGGCTTGTCCGGTCAGGAGCTGATAGACGTGAGTGGTATTGAAGATGCCATGTTCTGCCATAATGGCTTGTTTATTGCCGGTGCAGAATCCTTTGAAAGCACGATGAAAATGGCATCCATTGCACTTCAGGAAGAGTGAATCAGTTACAAAGGACAAAGGATTACCCGCAATGAGTCCAGGCTTTGAAATTCAAGTATTTAACCGCTACGAAAACAAAATGGACATTGAAAAAGTGTATGGTGATGCGATGGTCAGGTTTGCCTATGGCAATCCCATAGGGCGGCTGATGGGGCCTGTGATTGCCAGTAAA
>WFUI01000209.1 GCA_015485035.1 Mariprofundus sp. | reverse complement strand
CGCAGCATGGGACTGGCCTTTCATAAAAGCGCTGATAAGTTGGGTGATGAACTCAAAACAGGCGATATGAAACGCTCGCTTGCCGCATTGCACAACACGGTGAGCTCCTGTGTGCAATGCCATGCAACATTTCGGCAATAGCAGAGGAGAAATATGAAGAGACAAACAATGTTCGAAGCAGTGGGTGGGTTACCGGTGATGGAGCGTGTACACAAGCGCTTTTACGATAAAGTATATGCCCATCCCTGGCTGGGGCAGTTTTTTGAAGGCCATGATCAGACTGCGATTGAATTGCGTCAAACCCAGTTTATGGCGGAGAAAATGGGTGCGGACAAACCGTATCCGGGCCGTGAATTGTCACTGGCTCATCGTCGCATGTATATCACGGAGGAGCTGTTGAAGGAGCGACAGGCGCTGCTGCGTGAATCGCTGGAAGAAGAGGGTGTGACAGAAAAACTGATTGTCCGTTGGCTCAAGATCGATAAGGCATTTTGGGGTCAAATCAGCAATGAATCACTGGATGAATTCCACCTGGTCGATTTTAAATATGAGACGCCGTTTATTGTTGAAAAACCGGATGCGTAGCCTTGCGGCGAATCGCCAATACGGAAGCCGACCATGAAATGCCTGATCCATGCATGGCACACCCATGAAGGGGAGCTGCGCCGCTGGTTGATTACACGGCTGGGTAATCCGGCTGATGCTGAGGATTTGCTGCAGGACGTATTTGAAAAAGCCATGTTGCAGGGCGAGCAATTTTGTTCTGTCGAGAATGCTCGGGCATGGTTATTTCGGGTTGCTCGCAACCGACTGATTGATTGCTACCGTATGAAACATGATCAGGTCGAGCTGCCGGAGAATATGGCCGCTATTGAAGATGAGACGGAAGCTGTGGATGAACTGTCGGAATGTCTGCCGCGCGTTTTATCCGAATTATCGGATGAGGACAGAGAGGTGATCACCCTGTGTGATCTGGATGGTATGCCGCAGCAACGCTATGCGCACATGAAAGGTATATCTATCGCAGCAGCCAAATCCCGCATCCAGCGGGCCCGCAAACGCATGCGTCAGCGGCTGGAATGTGGCTGCCAGGTTCAGTTGGATGAAACCGGGAATGTCTGTTGTTTTGTGCCCCGACCAGTATTGGAATAGGCCGATAAACCATTACAAATGGAGATAAACGACAATGCTACTCTTTGATGCAGCCCGACCAAATCCGCGTGCGGTTCGTATATTTCTGTTGGAAAAAGCGATTACATTGCCGATGCAGGACATCGATGTTGATGGCGGGGAAAATCGTCAGCCTGAATTTGTTGCCTGCAACCCGGCAGGCCAGGTGCCGGTACTGGAAGTGGATGATGGAACCTGGCTGGCAGAATCGGGTGCTATTTTTCAATATCTGGAAGAACTATACCCCGAACCGCCACTCATTGGCGCGACCGCCGAAGAACGAGCCGTGACGCGCATGTGGCAGCGCCGCATTGAGCGAAGAATTACGGAGCCGCTCTATGCTGCCTTTCATTATGGGCCAGCCGTGGACATGTATAAAAACCGCATGGTGGTGTTGCCCGAAAGTGTGGCCGGTTTCAAAGCCTTGATGCACGATGGTTTGGTATGGCTGAATGATTTGTTACCGGCTACCAACACCATTGTTCCCGGTCGATTTACGGTGGCTGATATCACGCTTTTTGCGGCACTGGATTTTGGTGTCAGTATTGGCTGGTCATTACCCGCAGAATTGATGCACCTCAAGCAGTGGTTTGAGGCTACAGCAGCACGCCCGGCTATAGCAGCCAGCCTGCACCCCAAATCCACACAGACCGGGGTTCATTATTAATATGAAAATCATGCGGGTTAGACCAACAACGATACCACAGAAAAACCGCCCGCTACCAGCCAGATAAACAACACCATTGCCAGAATAAAGGGCTTGATGCCTACCCCTTTGAGTTTATCGAGGCTTGTTTCCATGCCCAGAGCGGTCATGGCCATGGTCAATAAAAACTGATCGATATGCTGCAGGGTCACCACCCATGATGCAGGCAGCAGGTGTAGGG
>WFUI01000208.1 GCA_015485035.1 Mariprofundus sp. | reverse complement strand
CGGAAATCATCATCTTCCAGTGCGGTGCCGATTCCATTGCAGGTGATCCGATCACCCACATGCGCTTTTCTCCCGCCGCCCATGCACATGCCGCAGCCAGTCTGTGTCGCATTGCCGATGAATACTGTCAGGGACGTATCATAGCGCTCGGCGGCGGTGGTTATAACCGGGGCAACCTGGCGGCCGGCTGGACTGCGGTATTAGAGCAAATGTGCATCTGAACAGAAAGCCGGCAGGGAAAAAATTTCGCCATCCTGAATCTCTGCAATTCTCAAATGGTCTTGTGCCCCGGCTGCTGGTCTATACTGTTACTTACAGGTCTGAGTCTCCGTTTCCTTCAACAAATCGTTGCGCTCTCAAACTGAAAACAATGAGCCTGAATATGTTCGGCTCAAAACATCTGCACGAGCTATGGATAGCTCGCCAAAATCGAACAGTATGGTTTGATTTTATGGGTAAAGGAAAAGTCATATTTTGCCTTTATGCACTGAAAAGATGTATGGACACACTGTTTCAGAACTCCCTCTGGAGGCAATGATGGCAAAAACACTTTATGAACGACTGGGCGGAGCTGACGGCATCAGGAAACTGGTCAGCGATGCTGTCGATGAACATCTGAACAATCCGGTTGTCAAAACAAGATTCGAGAACGCCAAAGATATTGAGCATGCAAAAAAAATGTCGGTTGAATTCTTTACTGTCGGATCCGGCGGCCCCGGCAGTTACTCGGGAAAAGATATGCTCACCGCGCACAAAGGTATGAATATCTCGGAGCAGGAATATATGGCTGTCATGGATGATATTATGGCTGCCATGCGCACCAATGGCATTGGTGAAACCGAACAAAAGGACGTTCTTGCAATTCTGTACTCACTCAAAGGCGATATTATTCGCGTCTAGGGCACCTGTCAGACTGATGGTGATCGTAGCGAGCAGAAATAAGCGGCGATACCGCGCGATATTGTGATAAGGTAAAAAAAACATGCTTTTGAGGCGCATAGCGGTAACCATGCAACGATAAATCAGAATGTTTTGGGACGTTATCCCTGCCGCGCAGCAGGTTTCTCATAAACCCGACAGGCTCCACAATGCTGCCGGGTGGTGTATTCCGGCAGAAAGAAACCTGTGCCTAATCCGAATTCCGGAGCTTTGGATAAGCGCTGTTGATAAGCAGAGCCAGCAGCATGCCAGACAACAAACCACCCGCATTGGCGACCAGATCGGCCCATTCACCGTAACGATTCACATAAGGTTGAATCAACTCGATTGCCCCGCTCCAGACAAAAAAGAACAGGGCAATCCAGAGCCAGTGCTCGGGCTTACGCAGTGCCACCGGCAACATCAGCCCTGCATAAGCCAGATAGTGATGGACTTTATCATTGCCGGGCACATCCGGCAGTGTGGCCAGCGGCCATAGTGACAGTACCGTGATAGCAGTCAGCGACAGAACTGAAATCGACAGCCAGTAACGCCTGACAGCATCAATAATCGGCGTCACCGGGAGGAACGCGCAGCGCCTTCACCGCGATGATCAGCAATGCCGACAGTAATACCACTGCTTCGCTCCAGCATCATCGCCTGCATATTGCCATAGCGCCGATTCAGTAATTTCAGTTGATGACCGCGCTGTTTCAGCCCGGCTATGACAACATCGGAAAATGCTCCGGCTTCATACTGCACCACATCAGGCAAAAACTGGTGATGGAAACGCGGGGCATTAACCCAGTCTGCAGGAGGTTTTTCATCCAGCATAAAACCCAGTGAGGCCAGCAACACCATCGAAATAATCCGGGAACCACCCGGTGTACCGACAACAAAACTGCGCTTCGGGCCGATGATAAAAGTCGGGGTCATACTGGAGAGCATGCGTTTGCCGGGTTCTACAGCATTGGATTCCCCCTGCACCAGGCCATAAGCATTGGGTTTACCCGGGCGGGTGGCAAAATCATCCATTTCATCATTGAGCAGAATACCCGTGGACGGGGACACATAACCGGAACCGAAACCATAGTTGATCGAGAGTGTGGCGCTGACCATATTGCCTTCACGATCAATCACTGAGAAATGGGTGGTATCCACGCTGGCACCAATGGGCTCGGCAAGCCCTTTTAGTTTGGCGGAGGGCGTAGCTCTGTCCATACGAATGGAATCGCGCAGTTTTTTCAACCGCTTTGCATCCAGATAGTCAGCCGGTATGCGTACAAAATCGCGGTCGCCCAGATGCGCATTGCGATCCCGGTAGGCGCGTTTCATGGCTTCGACCAGCAGGTGAACTCTGTCGGTCTCAGCTAACGCTTTCAGATCATCATCGTTCAACTGGCCGAAGATATGTGCCAGCGTCAAACCGCCGGAAGAAGGCAGCGCCGCCGACACGATATGGAAGCCCTGATAATCAAACACCACCGGCTGCCGTTCAACAGCCCGATAACCGGCCAGATCGGACTCCCGAATCAGGCCACCGTCGCGTTTCATATCGGCAACCAGCCGACCGGCTGTTTCACCGCGATAAAAATCTTCCGCTCCGTTTTCGGCAAAACGGGCCAGCGTATCCGCCAGTGCCGGCTGCCTGATCGTTGATCCGGACAAATAGATACGACGCGCCGCATCGTTGAACACCCGGGAGCGCCAGTCGAGCATGTGTTTCAGCCGGGGAGAAACTGCAAATCCCTGCCGGGCCAGTCGAATAGCCGGTGCAGTAATCTGAGGCCGCGTCAACACACCATAACGACTGACCAGGTGATCGATACCGGCCGCCAGACCCGGCACCCCGGCCGACTGTGGTCCGTCGATACTGGATGCGACCTGATACACTTCTCCGTGCCCGGCCAGTTGCGGCGATGTTTCACGCGCATCAATCATGACATAGCGATGCTCCCTGGCGATATAGAGCAGAAAAAACCCACCGCCGCCGATCCCGGAAGAACCCGGCTCCAGCACGCCCAACGCCAGCGCCGTTGCCGCCGCAGCATCGAAGGCATTGCCGCCTTTTTCCAGCATGGCAATTCCGGCTGCAGCAGCCTGCGGTTGTGCGGCAACCACCATGCCATGTTGTGGCTGTGCCGCAAAAACAGCCGATGGCAATATCAGACACAAAAACAACAACAGCCAGCGTTTCATAATACCACCTTTTCCAGCAAGCGATGAATGCCCGTAGGCAATGCATAACCCTCAATGGACTGTACCCAACGGCCTTCACCCTGTGGGGTCTGATCCGACATCAGCGGATAGAGATGAATACGTCTGTGTGTCAACTGGTGAATATGTGTCGGGGTCGAATCAGGCGCATGATCCAGCTCAATAATCGGCGGTGTCCATAGCCCGGCCCAGATACCCGCATCCGGACGGCGCATCAGCCAGATACCTTTTTGCGGGCAGGTATGCAGATGCACCTGCCAATGAATATTGCGCACCTTCACACGCTTACCAGATTCGGCCGCATAGGCAATCCGGTAAGCCGATTCACAGCCCTCGTTCACGGGGCACTGATCACAATCGGCGGATCTGGCAGAACACAGTGTCGCTCCGAGCTCCATCATGGCCTGATTCCAGATAACCGGCTCACCGGATGCATCAATCGCCTGCTGCGCCAGCAACCATAGTTGTTTATCGGAAGCATCCGGTTTGCCATGCCAGCGTTTCAGCACCCGTTTCACATTGCCATCAAGTACAGGGGTCGCAGTAGCAAAACAGAACGAAGATATCGCCCCTGCCGTGGATCGGCCGATGCCGGGTAACGCCAGAATCGCATCGAAGGCAGAAGGAAACGTTCCGGCGTGTTCACTGACAATACGTTGTGCAGCCTGATGGATAAAACGGGCACGGCGATAATAACCCAGCCCTTCCCATGCCTTTAGCACATCATCCGTTGCAGCCGCCGCCAGAGCTGCAATGGTCGGGAACTGATCAAACCAGTCCAGGTAGCGGGGCAACACGGTTTTCACCTGTGTCTGTTGCAGCATGATTTCCGAAATCCATATTCTGTAGGGCTCATCTGTTTCACGCCAGGGTAAGCGGCGGGCGTTAACCTGATACCAGCGTAATAAAGATCTACATCGGACGGAAGACAAAACGATCCTCAACCACTTCAAACGTGAGATAGAAACTGACCCGGTCCAGTCCCCATGCCGTTGGTAACACCTTAAACGGCGCCGCAGCACGAATCGCCTCGATGGCACTTTCATTGATTTGAGGGATCGGACTCGGACGCAGAATTTCCACACCGCCCAGTGATCCATCATGCTCAATGGTCAGTTTTATCAGTGCCTGACGGGCATCAGCCGGAAATTCATTATACCTTGCCTGACCCGGCCGCCATTGCTCTTCCAGCGCCCGTACCAGTGCATGTGCGTAAGGTGCATATTTAACTTCTCTGGTATTGATAGGGATATCGGCTTCACGGTTAAACTTCTGTTTCATTCGCCGTTCACGCTCAAAATCTCGCGATAACTGCGATAACTGTGCCGACGATGGCATCAGCTTTGATAATGGTACCGGCTTTCTCGGTTTGACCCGTTTTTTATGTTTGACCGGTTTGTGTTTCTTGCTGGTTTTCGAGCTGTCCGGCTCAGGACCACGCTTGGCCAGCATGCGTGTACGTTGTGGCGTGGAAGGTGTCGGAGGTGGTGTTTTGGGTTGGCTCGGGACAGCAGGCCTGGGCTTGTGCGGCTGGCCAGTGATGGGGGTTCTGGCCTGCCGGGTGAGCTTATCCTGCGCATTACGGCTACTGCCAACAGCATTCTGGTTGGCCATGGTTCGGGCATCTTTAGCCGGTTTTTTAGCCGGCTTCTTTTTATCATCCAGCAACGTCACATCCATAATTTGCGGCTGTTCTTTTTTCGGCAGTGGTTTGTCGTTTTCCACCGTTGTAATCAATACAGCCAGCAGGATATGAACAGCCAGAGAGGCCGCGAACGAGAAACTGAATCGTTTCTGTTGAGGTTTGATGTTAAATGTTCTCATAGTTATCTTATTCATGGCCCAGTCGACCGGCAATATACTCTGCCAGCGCACCGTTAATCCAGCCGCTGATACAGGAGATCACAAGCAACGGCGGCAGAGCATAATAAAGTGCCGCTTGCTGAATAAACAAGAATTCAACTGTCACAAACTGGGCCAGCATATGAACAAGTGCTCCCAATAAACTGACACCAATCAGACTGATACCCGGAATCCATCGCCATGCTGCAATCATTACCAGCGCCGCAGTCAAACCTCCGGCCATGCTTATGATAAATGTCGGAGTAAACAGCGTTCCGATAAAAAAACTGCCAACGATTACCCGACCGATAGCCAGCGTTACAGCAGCCCGCTGCCCCATCAGCACCAAGGCCAACAGCGTCACCAGATTAGCCAGCCCCGGCTTGAACCATGGGCCAAGGCTTGGTAACGATGCTTCAAAGACATGCAGACCAATAGCCAGCATCAACAAAGCCAGCCAACGTGATTTTGATTCCAGTTCCGGCAGCGACGGCCGAGATAGTGCGATTTGTTTCATGATTTGTTTATCATGCTTTATTCTACGATTGCATCAAAGCCGGACTCAGCATGCCCGCGCAGGGTAATCAGAATCCGGTTCGGCACACAGGCTACCATATCACCGGCATGCCGGTGCGGACCGGATAGCACACAGCGTTGCGTTGCACATGGTGAGGAAGCAATACGTGCACCCTGCTCATCAATCACGATTTCAGACAGACCCAACTCGCCCTCGACCTGCAAATGAATCGGCGGTTCGCCCTTTTGCGGCAACGGATACGTAGCAACCAGCGTATCGGCATGATAAATCTCGGCCATCGCTGGCCCTGATGAGACATAGGCCTGAATCATTATCCAGCCAGCCATAATGGCTGCCAGAGAAACCAGCAACAACAAACGATCTGTCCATGTTCCTTTCAGGGCTTCAAACATGATTGGCGTGGCCGTGAATGGGCTTTATGCTTGGCATGTGGCAACACTAACAGCGGAGGCAACATGAACATACTTATCACCGGCGCCAATCGTGGCTTGGGCCTTGGTTTCGTCCAATATTATCTGGCTCAGGGGGATTCAGTCTGGGCATGTTATCGCTCCGATCCCGGTAAACTTTCCGATATTCATGCCCGCCACCTGTATCCCGTGAAATGGGATATAGCTACAGACGATGGCCCGCATGGTGCATTGCCCGATTCAATTGACCTGCTGATTAACAATGCCGGTATCTACGGACCGGGAAAAGACGGGCAATCACTCGACAATATCACTGCCAGTGCCATGCATGAGGTATTCAACGTGGACTGTGTCGGGCCACTGCGTGT
>WFUI01000207.1 GCA_015485035.1 Mariprofundus sp. | reverse complement strand
GATACATTGATCACCCGTCGCCCGTCCTTGTGGCGGATGCTGCTGGTGCCGGCTCTGTTTTCCAGTTTGGCGATGCGGAATAATGGCACCAGGCCGCCACGCTTGTTGGGTATTTCCAGATTCATCAGGGTATGAATATCACGCTGCGCCTGCTCGGGGTAGCGGATGGTGACATCGATTTCTTCCTTGCCTCGCTTGATCGTCGATACGCGCAGTCCGTCAAAGGCAGCGCGGATCTGGGTGCTGACAGTGGCCAGATCGACACCGGCATAAGCCGCCAGCGTGCGATCCATGACAATGCGGATTTCAGGGTCGCCCGGCTCCAGGTCGCTTTCGATGGCGTACACACCCTTGATGCCGGAGAGCATGCTCATCAGCCGTTTGGCTACAGCAGTCATACTGGCCTCATCGCCGCCGGTGAGCTCCACCTGCAGGGCGCGACCCACCGGCGGGCCTGACTTTTGCATGGCAAAGCTGATTTTCAGATCGGGAAACAGCGGCGGGATCTCTTTTTCCAGCTGATTCATCACCGTATATGCTTTGACCGTGCGTTTTGTGAACGGAATCAGAATCACCCGCTCAAAACCGAAGCGGTCACCGATCTGTTTCAGGGATTCACGCTGATCGGCACTGTTTTCACCGGCAATCATGGTAGTCGTTTCCAGCAGGGCCGGGTCAATGCGTTTGCGCACTTCGATATCCAGTTTTTTCAATTGATCCCGCATTGCTTCCAGCGTGGTGCCGGTAGGCATGGTGACGCGTAAATAAAATGTTGATTCCGCACCGCTCGGGAATAGTTGGAATTTCATGGTGGAAGCCAGCATCACGGAGGCCAGCAAACCACAGATGGTCAGCAGGATCGTTAAATAGCGTAATTTGACGGCCTTGTTTAATAGCCAGCCATATATATTGGTTATCCAGATGAACAGGATGCGCTCTTTGGGGTGTTTGTTGGCATTGGCCAGATCGCGAATGTGGTTGGGCAGAATGAAAATCGCCTCAAACCATGAAAAACCGAGCAGGACGATCACCACTACCGGGATGGAGTATACAAACTTGCCGATGATGCCATCCATATACATCAACGGTAAAAAGGCGACGATGGTGGTCAATACGGTAGCGGTGACCGGGCCGATCAATTCATAAGTACCCTCAATGGCCGCCTGTTCGGGAGAGAGCCCGCGCTCCATATGCCATGTGGCATTTTCACCGATAATGATGGCGTCATCGACCATCAGTCCGAGCACCATAATAAAGCCGAACATGACCAGAAGATTCAAGGTGATGCCGGCCATATACAATACGGCGATGCCGGAGAAGAAAATAATCGGCAGCCCCCAGGCCGTGGTAAGTGCAACCGCCGGGCGCAGAAACAGCAGCAGCAGAGCCAGCACCAGGACTAATCCGATCGCTCCGTTATTGGTTAGTACACCCAGACGTAAGCGGGTGATGGTGGATAAATCATTGTAGATGCTGACATGCACGTTTTCACCATAGGTGGCGGGGATAGTTTCCAGATAAGCGCGTACCGCATCGACCAGCTGGATAATATCGGCATCCCCTTTTTTGGCCACGATCATATTGATGGCCGGATCACCCCGCGCACCGACATAGCGATATGCACGCGTCAGTGTCTGTTGTACATCCGCCACATCTTTCAGGCGCAGTGCCTGACCACGCTCATTAGCACGCAGCACCAGATTGCCGGCATCTTCCGCCGATACGAATTCGCCTGTAATGCGGATAATTCGCTGACCGTCGAGTGCTTTCAGGCGGCCGCCCGGAGCATTGATATTCCACCCCTTGACCAGTGTCACAATGTCGTTGATCGAGACCCGGTGCCGGCGCATTTGTTCCGGATCGGGCACGATGCGAATTTCTTCCTTGCGGTCACCCTGCACAAACACATTGGCCACGCCGTGAATGGCGCGTACATCGTCCTCGATCTGGGTGCTCAGGTGTTTGAGTTCCAGCGGTTTAAAATCACCGAAAATTGAGAAGGTTAGCACTGGTGCCTGTTCTGATTTCACTTCGGTAATAACGGGGTCGGCGGGCAAATCCACCGGCAGATCGGCGCGATTGATGGCCTGCTGGATATCTGACACGAGGCGGGAGCGATCCTTGAAATTCGGATCCACCTCAATGGTTAATTGCATCTTGCCGGAAAAGGCGGTGGAGCGAATCGTATTGATGCCATCAATACCCTTCATCTCCTGCTCAATGGGTGTGACCATCAATCGTTCCATTTCTCGCGGCGCAGCTCCCGGATAGGTGCCGGTGATGGCAATGACATCGAAATTGATACTGGGAAAGGCTTCGCGCTGCATGTTAAAGCCGGCATAAATACCGCCGATGAGTAAAATTATAGAAAGCAGGTTAACCAGTACCCCGCGTTTAACAAAAAAAGCGATAATGCTTTTCATGGCTTTTTACGATTCTGAGGTGTTTTTTTCAACGTGGCTAATGGAGGCGGGCCGGAGTCGTACAATCCGAGGTCATAGAGCAGTCGACCTTGCGCCCATGCTAATTGTGTTTCAGCCAGTTCAATGGTCAGCTGCTGTAATTGTGCATTCAGGGCAGCGTTGCGAAGCTCCCCTTCAAATTGAACCAGTGTGGCCGTGTCGGAGCGACCTTGACGATAACGTTTCATTTCAGCATTGAATTTTTGTTGTTCAGCCCTGACCTGATTTTTGGCTACGATGAGTGTCGGTTTGCCCGCTATAATGGCTGTCCGGGCTGCTGAGATATCATCCCTGATCTGTTCCAGTACACGCAAACGATCTGCCTGAATGCGTTGGCGCTGAAGTTCGGCTTTGCGAATGGCTGCATGCGCAGTATTGCGTCCCAGCGCATCCGAGAGTTCCAGCGACAGCGATGCAAAATGATCGTGAGCCGACAAGCCTCCGGCAGCCGCTGGCAATGGCGTTTTGCCCAGCGCTCGTGATCCCAGTGAGGCCACGACATCGAGTTGCATTTGATCGGCATCGCGGGCAATAGCCAGTTGGGCATCGGCAGCTCGCATTTGTGCATCCAGCACCTGCAATTCCGGTCGCAGTTTTTCGGCCTGATGAACCGCTTCTTTTAAATTACTATCGTTTAACGCATAGCCGTACTGTTTATCTCGCTGTACGGCAATCGTATCGCTTCCCCGATGCAGCATCAGCCTGTTCAGCGTGTTCTGATTGTTCAAGCGTTTGCTGATAGCCCGTTGCAGATCAGTCTTGCGTGCGGCCAGCAGTGCAGTGGCCTGCAAGCGATCTGCCTTTTCGATCAGACCGAACTGTTCACGGTAGCGTTGGTAGGCGAGTAGTTTTTGCGCTCGTTCGACAGCCTGTTCGGCGATATCGATATTGATATCGTCAGAGGCAAGCTGGTAGTAAGCATTGATGACGCGTAATGCTAAATTATGCGCAATTACATGCTGCTGTTTTCCCGCCTGCTCCAGTTCGGCCTGAGCGCTGATCAAAGCCTGATTATAGTCAGGCCGATTAGCCCCCTTGAGCAGAGGGTGGCGATAATTGATGTTAATCTGATTGCGATAGGATGGGTTGAACAGAGCAAGCTGTGCCGCAAACGGAGAATTAAAACCCTGACTGGTTCGGGTATAGTTGAAATCGGCACCTATCGTACCACCACTGGACAACGGTTTGGCAATCGTTCCGGTTATATGACCCAGTCGGTTTTCTGATGGCTGGAAATTACTGACAGTCGGGATCTTCTCATCGCTGGCACCGAGGCTGGCCGTTATAACAGGGTCAAGTATACCTTTCACCTGCATTGTTCCTGTAGCTGCTATAGCGCTGTCAATTCGGCTGATATTCAAATCGGGGTGGTTAGCAAGAACGGTTTTAATGACCTGTTTTAAACTCATTTCTTCCGCTGTAGCAGGCATGGCCAATGCTGCAAGGCAAATCAGGGAAAGGACGATGTTGCGATACAGATGAATCATGAAACCCCTCTTTAATATAAAACGTAAACAACGTGACGAAATGATTTACAAATAGATTGATAATGTCAACTATTGATAAAATCAACTATATTGGGCAGTGTCCACCTTATGGAAACCGAAGTTCAACAGCAAAGCAGCGATGGCCTTGGTGCAATTATGCCGCTTATTGGCTGTATGACCAGTCATGTTCGCTCACATGTGAGCCGTATTTGCAAAGATGCCGGTTATAATCTGACCCCCGAAGAGGCAGATACGCTGATGATAATCCGTCATTGCAACGGACTACCGCAATCACAGTTGGCCAGTATTCTGGGCAAGGATAAGGCTGCCGTAACGCGGTTGATGAATACACTCGTAAAAAGTGGTTTGGTCGGTCGTATTCAGGATCAGCAGGATCGCCGCATTATTCGTGCTCAAATTACTGAAGAGGGAAAGCAAGCCTTTGTACAGGTATGGCCGGAGCTCATGAAACTGAGTCATCAGGCTTTGGATGGCATTTCTTCTGAGGAATTAATATCCATGCGGCAAACGCTTGTTGCCATAAATGCGAATTTAGAGGCATTACGAAAAGGAGTATGCCAGGAACAGGTTGAGCGGTCGCCTGTACTTTAACCTTTGTGTAGTTCAAACAAGAGGCTCATACCCTTTCTGCCAGGCATTGATATTCAACCGCCCGGTGTATTACATGTCCTGACCAAACAACGTTGAGAGGGAGGGTTTGTGTCAGGCGCGTTCCATGAATTCTCCGGTTTCCGTATTGACTTTAACCTTAGTGCCGGACTCCAGATAAGGAGGAACCATAATGGATGCGCCGGTTTCCAGTCTGCCGGGTTTATATGAGCCGGTTGCGGTTTGTCCTTTGATAGAGGCATCGCACTCCACCACTTCGAGAATTACCGTCTGTGGCAGTTTGACATTGAGTGGTCGCTCTTCATGAAATTCAACAGTGACCATGGCTTCCGGCAGCATGTAGGGGAGTGCATTCTCCAGCATATCAGCGCCGAGCGTGATCTGGTCATAGGTTTCCATATCCATAAAATGATAATCATCACCATCGGCGTAGAGGAACTGCATGTCGCGTTGTGACAATACGACACGTTCCACCTTTTCTGTAGAATTGAAACGTTTATTGGTTTTGGTGCCGGTTTCGATATTTCGCATTTCCAGCTGCATGCATGCGACACCCTTGCCCGGCGTGACATGCTGGGTTTTCATCACGCGCCACAGGCCGTTATTCCATTCCAGAATGTTCCCGACGCGAACCGATACGACATTAATAAGCATAACAAAACCCCTGATTCAGACTTATTCAGAATACAAAGAAAAAAGAATCTTTCTTCGTTGCTTACAAAATCAAGCGATTGCATGATTTTGGCGACCCGCCCATGAGCCGAACAGATGTTCCAAGTTTTGGAGCATCCTTAAAAAGGATCGCGAACATAGCCATTTGATGCTATTCGGGCAAGAATTGGCGCATGCTGTTCAATTCATTATGTCTTCATGTCTGCCGGTAACCAAATGCCAACCCTTCAGGAAACCATGGATGCTTTCATCCGGCAGGCACTATCAGAAGAAACGGTTAAAGCACCGTCGCTGCAACATGTTGAGCAGTGTATGGAATCATTGACTCAATATCTGTTGCATTTCTCCGATCTGTTTCAGGATCAGGACATGTTTGACGGGGATGGTTATGCAGACTGGGAGGATAACCTGGAGGCACATATGGCGGAGTTGCTTCAGGGGGATGTTGAACCGACCGGTGATATGGGGATGTTGCCGCTTAAGTCGCTTGACCCGGAGCATCTGCGTGATTTTGTGGGCTGGTATTTGTTGCGGGAAACAGGCGATGCTGAGCTGATTCAAACCTACGCAAAAACCCTGAAATCATGGGTTGAATTTATTCATTCGCATGGCTGGTGGAAACAAAACGAATATCTCGGTTTTGCTGAAATTCTGGATCATGTCGTTCCTGCGGCAATACGTGTGGCGCGGCTATCGCAGGTATTGTTCCACTTTGTTCGCTCCGGTACCGGGGTGTCTCCGCGAATGAGAGGCAAGCGGTTTTCACGGTTTGTTGAAGGCCATGGCCGGGTATCGGAAATTTCCAGGGGTTGCCTACATTTCAACTTTGAGAACCAGGGCGAAAACGTAGGCCCAATCGCATTGCCACAAGTCATTATCGACCTGATAGAAACAGGTGATGTGTTCGATGTTGAACTGGGGCTCAGGGACGACAGCTGGGTGCTTGTTGACATCGGTCCGGTTTACCCGCGCTGTGTTTATGTGGAAGTAGAAGAATATCAGGGGTTGAAAAAGATTTCCTGACCCAAGCCGAAAATACCGGCTTTATGCGGGCAGTTTGCGTTGTAAGAACGTAGCGATGATGCGACAAACAGATATGTTGATGTTGCGCTTTTGTTCGATGTTAAGTCTGGTGCTGGTGCTGGTTTCATCCTGTGCGCCGAGCCATAAACCGCTCAGTAAGGAAGATAAACAAAT
>WFUI01000206.1 GCA_015485035.1 Mariprofundus sp. | reverse complement strand
TTTCCAATGGCACCAAAGGCCTCGCCATGGAAAACCTGCCCATCGGCCAGTGCCAGTATCGCCTTAGTCATCGAATCCGCCATCTACGATCACCTCACATTTCAACGCCGCGCAGAGTACGGAATTCACACCTCAAAGTCGAGTTGAAAGCGAAAATAATAACGACGGGGTGTTTTTTGATGGAGTAGAATTATTTTCCGGTTACACTGGCCCGGCTGCTTCACGCAACCTGATTAATTCAAGGACACAGGCGAATCAAAATCCATGTTAATGATAGGTAACTTCATGCGTTTTCGTTACGGACCCAAGCTCTCCGGATCCATGAAAAGGCCGGGCTGACAATATGGCTAAATCGTTTTTTGTCTGCCAGACTTGTGGCGCCGAACATCGCAAGTGGATGGGCCAGTGTCCGGATTGCGGTGGCTGGAATTCCATTTCCGAACAGGTTATTGAACAGGCATCAGCCCGTGCAACGGGAAAGGGAAAAGTACTGTCAACCTCATCTATCACGGATATCCATCTCGAAGACAGCCCACGAAAGTCCACCGGCATTGATGAACTCGACAGGGTTCTCGGAGGCGGACTGGTACCCGGCTCCGCCGTATTAATCGGTGGAGACCCCGGCATCGGAAAATCCACTGTATTATTGCAGGCCGCAGCAAAACTGGCCGCCAACAAACAGACTGGAAACCAAACGGCAGCGAACAACAAGTCTGCCCCGGTGCTCTATATCACCGGCGAAGAATCCGTGCAGCAGGTGCATTTACGCGGTGAGCGTATTGGCGCCTTACATCCGAATTTATTGCTTGTCTCCGCCTGTGAACTGGAATCCATGCTGGCTACGATTGATAAAATCAAACCGTCGGCAGTCATCGTTGACTCCATTCAAACCACAGTCAGCAACCGCCTGACCAGTGCTCCGGGCACGGTTTCCCAGGTCCGGGATTGCTCCGCCAACCTGATTCAGAATGCCAAACAGCATGGCCATGCACTGATTCTGGTTGGTCACGTGACCAAGGAAGGTGCACTGGCCGGCCCGCGTGTGCTCGAACACATGGTCGATGCCGTCATCTATTTTGAAGGTGATCGCGGCCACGCCCACCGTATTCTGCGTGCTGTAAAAAACCGTTTCGGGCCGGCTGGCGAAATCGGCGTATTTGAAATGACCGATAAAGGCCTCATGGGTATCCGCGATGCTTCCCGCCTTTTCCTGGCCGAGCGCTCCCGGGACACACCCGGTTCCGTCGTGCTGGCCTGCATGGAGGGTACACGGCCATTGCTGGTCGAAGTGCAGGCACTGATTGCACCCACTGTCTATGCCACACCGAAACGCTCGGCTATCGGCGTCGATACCGGACGTGTTGCCATGTTAACTGCAATACTGGAACGACGCATCGGATTGCCGCTATCCCAGCATGATGTATATATTAATATTGCCGGCGGTGCGCGTGTCAACGAACCGGCCGCCGACCTGGCAGTATTGCTGGCTATGGTATCCGCCTATCAGAACAAAGTAGTACCTGAGGATATTGCCGTGTTCGGAGAAGTCGGCCTCACCGGAGAAGTGAGGCCAGTCGGACAGCCGGAAGCCAGAGCCAGGGAGGCTGCCAATCTGGGCTTTGGAAAACTGCTGTTGCCGACTGAGAATCATGAGAGGGTGCAGAAGGCCAATATCGTTGCTAACATGCGCGGCCAGACAGAAGCATCGCTTGCCCTGACAGCGATCAGGCATTTATCTGAAGCAGCACAGAAATTATTGGCCTGAGTTTTTTATTCTGGAAAGGCCTGAAAAACCACAATAGTGTGGTTTTTCAGTGTACAAAAAAACATTATTTTGTATTTGCGTACAAATACTCTGAATGTTCAGAGCATTCTAACTGCAGTGATTGAGGGCTGACTTGAATTTTGTTGATTATATCCTGATAGCTATCGTCGGACTATCGATGGTGTTATCGCTATGGCGAGGTTTTGTACGCGAGATAGTTTCGCTGATCGGCCTGATTGCGGCGTTTCTGGTTGCCAGCAGACTATCGGGCCGTACAGGCGACTTTCTCAGTCAATGGATACTCAATCCCACAGCTGCCGATGTTGCCGGCTTTGTTCTCGTATTCGTGATTGTCATGATTTTAGTAGGGCTGGTCGGTGCAATTATTCACCATCTGGTCGATGCCGTGGCACTGACCGCTACCGATCGAACACTGGGTGTCTTTTTCGGTGCAGCTCGCGGCATGTTATTGATTGCCGTCTGTTTTCTGGTCTATACATCCTACACCAAACCCAACGAACCCTGGCTACAGAAGAGTCTGCTTGCACCCTACGCCATCGAACTCGGCGATATGCTGGGCGGCATGATCCCGCAAGGTTACCCGTTTTCCAGACAAAGTGATGCCAAATACGCTTCGCCGCAAAGTGCCAATACACGTATGCAGGACATTATTCCTGCCAAAGATAAAGAAGCTATAAAATCTATTTTCGAAACAAACAGGAGATGAGATCGATATGACTGTTTCCGACAGCTATGATCACTTCCATGATGAATGCGGCGTTTTCGGCGTATTCAACCACCCCGAAGCAGCCAATCTGACCTATCTCGGCCTGTATGCACAGCAACATCGAGGGCAGGAATCGGCCGGCATTGTCAGCACGGATGGCCACAGTTTCTACACCCATCGCGGCATGGGGCTGGTGGCGGATATCTTTCAAAAATCGGATATCAAAAAACTCTCCGGACAGCACAGTATCGGCCATGTGCGCTATTCCACATCGGGTGAATCCGGCTTGCGCAACTGCCAGCCCTTCTCCTATGAATATGCCCATGGCGGTATCGCCATGTGCCACAACGGCAATATTGTTAACGCACCGGAACTGCGTATACAACTGGAGAAAAAAGGATCCATTTTCCAGTCCACCTCCGACACTGAAGTGCTCATTCATCTGGTCGCCAGAAGCCAGGCCCCCAGCATGAAGGAACGGCTGGCAGGCGCGGTCAGCAAACTGGCCGGAGGGTTTTCTCTGCTGGTACTGGGTGAGAAACGGCTCGTCGGCATGCGTGATCGCCACGGCATACGTCCCCTTGTACTTGGCAAACTGGATGACTCATGGGTACTGGCATCGGAGACCTGCGCTTTCGATCTGGTCGGTGCCACGTATGTGCGTGATATCGAGCCGGGTGAAATGGTCGTCATTGATGAACATGGACTGGAAAGCCTGCACCCGTTCCAGTCCGTAAAACCCAAATTCTGTGTTTTTGAATATGTCTATTTTGCGCGCCCGGATTCAACACTCGAAGGGGTCAACGTCTATCAGGCGCGTTATCAGATCGGTTATGAACTGGCCAAGGAATCGCCTGCCGAAGCAGACCTTGTCATACCGGTGCCAGATTCCGGTGTACCGCCTGCGATGGGTTTCGCCGAAGCATCCGGCATTCCGTTTCAGATGGGGTTGATCCGCAACCATTATGTCGGCCGCACATTTATTGAACCACAGCAGTCCATCAGAAATTTCGGCGTTAAACTGAAACTGAATCCGAACCGCCAGTTGATAGAAGGTAAACGAGTGGTGCTGGTGGATGACTCCATCGTGCGCGGCACGACCAGTCGCAAAATTGTGGAAATGGTACGCGCTGCCGGCGCCAAAGAAATTCATATGCGTATTTCCAGTCCGCCGACCAAACATTCCTGTTTTTACGGTGTCGACACACCGAATGCAGACGAGTTGATGGCCAATAAAATGGATCTGGAATCCATGCGAAAAGCCATTGGCGCTGACTCGCTGGCATTTGTCAGCTTCGACGGCATGTACAGGGCTGTCGGTAAACCTCGCCAGCAGCATTGCGATGCCTGTTTTTCCGGCGACTACCCCGTAGCGGTCGAAAAACAGCGCTCACCGCAACTTTCACTGCTGCATATTCATACCCGTAAATAGTCATGGCATTGCGGCCAACGGTCGTTCTCATCCATGGATTATTCGGATTTCACAAACTATTATGGCGTGAATATTTCCAGGGCGTTCGTCCACTCTACGAAACCATGGGACTGCGCGTGATTGCACCGTCTCTGCCATGGGCCGGCAGTATCGAACAACGCGCCGATGCTCTGGCACAACAACTTGAAACTGAACCCGGGCCTCTGCATTTGATCGCCCACTCCATGGGTGGGCTCGATGCCCGCCACTGGCTTACCCGCCTGGGCGGAGCAAACCGCACACTCAGTCTGACCACCCTTGCCACGCCGCATCGCGGCTCTGTCGCTGCAAACCATGTCTGTCGTAGCCTGTCTCCTTTCAGGGTTTTCGCTGGCGTACGTGATCTGACAACGGACAGGATAGCGGACTTCAACCACCATACGCCGGATCATTCGGATGTGGTTTATCGCAGTTACAGCGCTGCCCGGCCAGTTGATGAGCATCCGTGGATTGTACGGCGCTATGGCCGCAGGATTCAAACCGCCGAGGGCGACAACGATTCACAAGTCTCCGTCCGCTCTGCAACCTGGGGAAAACACCTCGCCACCCTGCCCTGCGATCATTTTGAGCTGATTTCCAGTAATTTCTGGTTCAATCCGTTTCGCCAGAGAACAAGCTTTGACCCGATACCCGTTTACAGAGACATCGGCAACTGGATACTTCAGTTTCCCATGCACCATGAATCAGGTCATTAAGGAGCCTCTATGTTTGTTACCATGAACCGCTTTACCATCGATCCCGATCACTGGGATGATTTCGAAGAACGTTTCAGACAACGCGCCGGCCTGGTCGACAATGAACCCGGCTTTATCCGCAATGCCGTACTCAGACCGCAGGAAAACACATCGAACCAGCATATTGTCATGACCTTATGGGAATCACGTCAGGCCTTTGAAGCCTGGACAACATCCGAGTCCTTCCGGAAAGCCCACATGAAAGCAGGCCAGACACCCAAAGAATGGTTCATTGCCCCATCAAAACTGGAAATCTTCGACTCCGTCACCGATTCGGCCGAATGACTCAACAAATCATGTCTGACATTTCACTTTCCGTGGATACTCCGAATATCAGTGTGATTAAAAATAGCCCCTGTGACATTTCTGACATGTTTGAGTCAGGCATGGATTGACTCACATGCTGCTGATAGCGTGCTGGCATGGGTGATCTGGAAGAAAAACTGAATGAACTCAGAGCGGCTATTGATGCAGTCGATGACGAGTTACTGGAACTGATCCGCAAGCGTGCGCAGCTGGCATCGCAGGTCGGCGAGCACAAACAGGATCGGGGCAATGCGCCATTTTATGTGCCCAGCCGGGAGGCCTCAATTATTCGCCGTGTGCTGGCACGTAATGCCGAAGCGGCAGACAATGCGCACCAGACCAAAATTCCGGATGAAGCCATTCATGGTATCTATCGTGAAATTATCGGTGCCTGCCTTGCACTGGAGCATCCGATGACAGTGGCCTATCTCGGTCCTGAGGGAACCTTCAGCCATACAGCAGCTACCCGACAATTCGGGGCAACACCAAAATACCTGCCCTGTGGCTCACTTGAAATGGTGTTTGATGAAGTGGA
>WFUI01000205.1 GCA_015485035.1 Mariprofundus sp. | reverse complement strand
GTGTTTTTTGATACCCTGCTGGAGCAGCTTGAGCCTGTGGAAACAGAAGCTGTACTGGCTCATGAACTGGGGCACTTCCATCACGGGCATGTAAAAAAGAGATTGATGGTGATGATCATGGTCTCGTTAGCAGGCCTTGCCCTGCTTGGCTGGCTGATGCAGCAAGCCTGGTTTTATAACGGACTGGGTGTCACACACCCGTCAAATCATGCCGCGCTGGTACTGTTTATGCTGGTGTTGCCGGTGTTTACTTTTGTGATGGAGCCGGTCATGAGTTATTTTTCACGCAAGAATGAGTTTGAAGCGGATGCCTATGCTGTACAGCATAGCGATGGTGAAGCTCTGGCCTCCGCGCTGGTTAAAATGTACGAAGATAATGCCAGCACGCTCACCCCGGATGCGCTTTACTCTGCCTGGCATGATTCCCATCCGCCGGCACTGATGCGTATTGATCATATTGAAAAAGTTATGGCCGATAAGACATAAAAATGAGCGTCATTTCATGATCACCTGATTATTTTACTGGATTTATGTGAATCACTACCATAAACTGCGCCCAGCACGACATGGTTGTTGAAAGAGTTTTTTGGCCGATTCGGAAGTTTCTTCTCGATTTTCCCCAGTAACAATCTTAATAAACATGTATGCATATCATATAGATTAAATCGAGGTAAATGTAAAAATGGCAACAGGTACAGTAAAATGGTTCAACGACACCAAAGGCTTTGGCTTTATTGCTCAGGACGATGGTGGTGACGATGTGTTCGTACACTTCTCAGCTATCCAGACAGAAGGCTTCAAGTCTCTGGCTGAAGGTCAGAAAGTAGAATTTGAAATCGAAGACGGTCAGAAGGGCCCACAGGCTCGGAACGTTACAGAAGCGTAAACCAACCATGCTTTAACCCGCACCCCGTCTGTTTTCAGGCGGGGTGCTTTTTTTTGTCACGGACATGCATGGATCAAGTATTGTTTGTAATCCATGTATAATCTGATCGTGCCACAAGTTGTAAATATTTGATTTATAATTGCTAAATGTGTTTTTGATTCCTGACACAGCGAATGATTTGATGTTTTAATCATGGTCGAACAGGGATGGAGTCGCTAAGATGCCGTTCCGATGAGAAGGAGGCATTTTGTTTAAACGTATTTTGATTGCCAACCGTGGTGAGTGCGCTATCCGCATTATTCGTGCCTGCAATGAACTGGGCATTGAATCGGTAGCCATCTATTCAGAACCGGACAGCCATGCCCTGCATGTTAAAAAAGCCGATCAGGCTATTTTAATTGGCCCTGACCCGGTCAAAAGTTACCTGAACATCCACCGTATTATCGATATCGCTATCAAAACCAAATGCGATGCAATTCATCCCGGCTACGGATTTTTGTCGGAAAACGCTGATTTTGCCCGTGCCATCAACGATGCCGGCATTACATATATCGGCCCGTCCGCCGATGCGATTGAAAATATGGGAAGCAAGACCAATGCGCGCACGGCCATGCTGGCGGCCGGAATTCCATGTATTCCCGGCACCGAAGCATCATTGCAGAGTGTTGAGGAGGCCGTGCAGACTGCCTGCGGGATGGGTTATCCGGTCATGCTCAAAGCCGCAGCCGGTGGTGGCGGACGCGGGATTCGCCGTTGTGACTCCGATGCAGAGGTTGTCGAGAATTATGAACTGACCACGCGTGAAGCGACTGCGGCATTCGGTAACGGTGAGCTGTTTATGGAAAAATGCATTGTTGATCCTCGCCATATCGAGTTCCAGATTATCGCCGATAGCCATGGCAACTGCGTGCATCTATACGAGCGCGACTGCTCGATTCAGCGTCGTAACCAGAAACTGATCGAAATCGCTCCGTCCAACTTCATTGATGATGATCTGCGACGGCGCATGGGGGCAACTGCTGTGCAGGCCGCCGGGGCAGTCGGTTATGTCAATGCCGGCACGGTCGAATTTCTGGTCGATAAAAATCACGACTATTATTTCATGGAGATGAACACCCGTCTGCAGGTTGAGCACACCATCACCGAGGCGATTACCGGCATCGATATCGTGGCCGAACAGATCTCCGTGGCGGCAGGCAACGAACTGCCATTCAGCCAGGATGATATCAGCATTCGCGGCCATGCGGTGGAGTTCCGCATCAATGCCGAAGACCCGCTCAACGATTTCTTCCCGACGCCGGGTCGCATTACACGTTACCACTCACCTGGTGGCCCCGGCGTGCGCGTCGACGGCTGCGTCTATCCCGGTTACGAGATTCCGCCGCATTATGATTCGATGTGCGCCAAACTCACCATCTGGGGTCATACCTGGAAACACACGGTACTGCGATGCCAGAGGGCTCTGAAAGAGTACGATATTCGTGGCGTCAAGAGCACACTGCCGCTCTATCGCAAGATTGCCGCCTCCGGGGAGTTTATGGCGGGTCAGTTCGATACAGGCTTTCTTGACCAGCATCCGGAACTGCTTGCATACAAACCTTATGATGCCCGCGAAGATATTGCCACGGCTGTAGCCATTGCCATTGCCGCACATGCCGGCCTGTAACGAATAGAGAAGGGATAACACCATGAACGAGAGAAAGAAACTGGCCATTACGGAACTTGCCTTGCGCGACGGACATCAGTCGCTACTGGCCACACGCATGCGGCTCGACGATATGCTGCCGATCTGTGACAAACTCGATGCCATCGGTTACTGGTCGATCGAGGCCTGGGGCGGTGCTACATTCGATACCTGTTTGCGCTATCTCAAGGAAGGGCCATGGGTGCGCCTGCGCGAGCTCAAAAATGCCCTGCCCAATACGCCGATCCAGATGTTGTTGCGCGGTCAGAACCTGCTCGGTTACCGCCACTATGCCGATGATGTGGTGCGCAAGTTTGTCGATCTGGCCGCATCCAACGGCGTGGATGTATTCCGCACCTTTGATGCCATGAATGATGTGCGCAACTTGCGCACGGCCATCGGCCAGGTCAAGGCGAACGACAAAATCGCCGAAGGTACGATCTGCTACACAACCAGTCCGGTACATACGCTGGAATATTTCGTCGATCTGGCCAGGGAGATCGAGGATCTGGGTTGCGATACACTGGCCATCAAGGATATGGCTGGTCTGCTCACCCCGCTGGCCACACGCGAACTGATCACAGCCCTCAAACAGTCGATCAGTATTCCGCTGCACCTGCACTGTCACGCTACCTCCGGTGTGGCCGAAATGGTCCAGTGGGAGGCTGTACACGCCGGCTGCGATATTATCGACACCGCTATTTCGCCGCTGGCCGGCGGCACCTCGCACCCGGCCACAGAATCGATGGTGGCAGCATTTGCCGGAGGGGAGTTCGACACCGGCCTTGATCTGCAGGCGTTACAGGATGTTGCCGCTTATTTCCGAGAGGTACGCAAGAAATATGCGCGCTACGAATCCGATGTTACCGGCGTAGATACACGCGTGTTTATTAATCAGATCCCGGGCGGGATGATCTCCAACCTGGCCAACCAGCTCAGAGAGCAGGATGCGCTGGACAAGATGGATCAGGTTCTCGAAGAGATCCCGCGCGTGCGCAAGGATTTCGGCTATCCGCCGCTGGTTACGCCAACCAGTCAGATTGTCGGCACCCAGTCGGTACTCAATGTGATCTCCGGCAAGAAATACAAGGTGATTACGAATGAGACCAAGGGCTATCTGAAAGGCATGTACGGCAAGGCGCTGGGTGAGATCAACCCGGTCGTGCGCGAACTGGCGCTGAACGACGAGGAACCGATCAATGTGCGTCCGGCCGATCTGATTCCCGATGAACTCGATGCGCTCACCCGCGAGGTCGGCGATAAAGCCAAGTCGGTCGAGGATGTACTCTCCTACGCCATGTTCCCGGCCATCGCGCTGGAGTTTTTCTCCGAACGCGAAAGCGGCGAGTTCAACGTCGAGCCGCTGGAAGCACCTGTCGAAACAGAAGCCGCGCATATTGCCATGCCGGGGCTGGCTCCGACCGAGTTCAATATCACAATTCACGGTGAGCAGTATCACATCAAGATCGATGGCTCAGGCCATAAGAGCGAGGAGATCCGCCCGTTCTTCGTCAAGGTGGATAACGTGCTCGAAGAAGTGTTCGTCGAAACGCTGACCGAAGTGGTTCCGACAGCGGATGGTAATATCGATGCGAAACGCGCCTCAAAAGGCTCCAAGCGCCCCAAAGCCACCAAGGACAGCGATGTGACCACGCCTATGCCCGGACGGGTTGTCGCCGTCAATGTCGTTGTGGGAGACCGGATCGAAGCGGGTCAGACAGTGCTGACAGTTGAGGCCATGAAAATGGAAAACCCGGTGCATGCACCTGAATCAGGAACTGTAAAAGCGGTTTATGTACAGGAAGGTGATACGGTGAATCCGGATGAGTGCCTGATTGAAGTGGAGTAACCCTACACTTTTTTTCAGCCTTGCTAATAAAAAACAGGCTGCTCGCAAGAGCAGCCTGTTTTTTATTCTATCCCGGATTTCGAACACTGAGACTACAGCACTTCTTGGTCTGCCCGTAGTTTCCTGGCAGCATCGACCATGACAGTCAAAGCCTTCTCAACCTCTTTCCAAGCTCTGGTTTTCAAGCCGCAATCAGGATTAATCCACAAACGCTGTGCAGGGATGCGCTGGCTTGCCAGTTGCATGAGCGTACTGATATGTTCAATGCTTGGCACGTTTGGCGAATGTATATCATATACGCCTGGGCCGATGGCATTGGGGTAATCGAATGATTTGAACACATCCAGCAAGGCCATATCGGAGCGCGATGTTTCAATGGTAATCACATCAGCATCCATGGCAGCAATCGCTGCGATGATATCATTAAAATTCGAGTAACACATGTGGGTATGAATTTGTGTGCTGTCTTGCACGCCAGATACAGCAATACGAAACGCCCTCACAGCCCAGTCAAGATAATGTTGCCAGTCTTCCTTGCGTAAGGGTAGACCTTCACGAAGGGCTGCTTCATCCACTTGAATGATGCGTATACCTACTTTTTCCAGATCGTTGACCTCGTCACGTAAAGCCAGTGCAATTTGAGCACATGTATCGCTGCGTGGTTGGTCATCACGAACAAATGACCAATTCAGAATAGTAACAGGCCCAGTCAGCATACCCTTTACGGGCTTTTGGGTAAGCGATTGTGCATACATAATCCATGCCGTGGTCATAGGCTCTGGCCTGCTCACATCACCATAAATGATCGGCGGTTTAACACAGCGTGATCCATAGGATTGCACCCAGCCGTGTTGTGTAAAAGCAAATCCATCCAACAGCTCGCCAAAGTATTCTACCATGTCATTGCGCTCTGGTTCACCGTGAACGAATACATCAAGCCCCAGCTCTTCCTGAAGATTAATAGCTTTTTTAATTTCCCCCTTCATGGCATCATGGTATGTGTTTTCCTGCACTTCTTCCTTTTTGAATTTACGGCGAATAGCACGAATATTAGCTGTTTGTGGAAATGAACCAATCGTGGTTGTCGGGTAGAGCGGTAGTTTGAGCCAGGCTTGCTGTAATGCAGATCGCGTCTCAAATGAAGTATGTCGCTGTGTCATGGCATCATGAATATTGTTAAGGCGCTCTTGCACACGGGTATTGTGTATTTTTTCTGAACGTTTCCGATGATTGCATATATCCCGAGACCATTTCAATGGCGTGGCAACAGCTTCTACTCCTTGATTCAGGGCTTGCTGCAACAATGAAACTTCTCCCAGCTTTTGTTTGGCAAAGGCAAGCCAAGATTTGATTTCACCATCTAATTCAGTTTCCCACTCCAAATCGATGGGGACATGCAACAATGAGCAGGATGGTGCAATCCATAAACGATGCCCAAGTTTTTCTTTGAGCGGCTGTAAGACTGCCAACACCTGATCCAAATCGGTACGCCAAATATTACGCCCATCCACACAACCAATCGATAATACATGTGTTTCAGGCAATACATTGATAACCTTCTGCAACTCTGACCCAGCACGTACAACGTCAAGGTGCAAACCATGCACGGGTAAGGTGCAGGCCAATTCAAGGTTGTCACGCAACTCGCCAAAATAAGTGGTTAACAATATCTTGGGGGATTGGGTTGCCAGCTGTTTATAACAGTGAGTAAACGCATCACGCCACTGTGCGCCAATATCAAGGATTAACGCAGGCTCATCAAGCTGCACCCATGCAACACCCTGTGCTTGAAGCTTTCCGAGAATTTCCTGATAGACTGGAATCAGCCCTTCCAGTAAATCCAACTTGTCAAAGCCTTCGTCTTTTTCCTTACCAAGCCACAAGTAGCTTAGTGGACCGAGAAGAACCGGTTTAACCTGATAGCCGATGGACTGGGCTTCAGAAACCTCATCAAACAATTTATTAGAGGCTAGTTCAAACGACTGATCTTTGCTAAATTCAGGTACGATATAATGGTAGTTGGTGTCAAACCACTTGGTCATTTCACAAGCGCTGGTATCAAGCCCGGTAGGAGCCCTGCCCCGTGCCATCCTGAAATAAGTATCGAGGCCCACTTCACCGCCCTGCCAACCAAATCGTTCCGGAATAACACCCAGCATCAATGAGGTATCCAGTACATGATCATCCAAAGAAAAATCACCGACAGGGATATAGCTGATGCCAGCACGATCCTGAATTTTCCAGTGACGTTTGCGTAAACTGGCGGCTGTGCGTTGCAAATTCTGGGCACTCATGCTGCCTTTCCAGTATTGTTCCAGCGCAATTTTTAATGACCGTTGATCGCCGATACGAGGGAAACCAAGGTTGTGCGTTTGTATCATCTATTTATGCCTCCAATGAAATGTTGCGCGAAATGTATCGATTGGTGATAGTTCAATATAGCTCATGAAATTAATAATAATTATGAAGAGAATTCATGTTTATAGAAATAAGATATCTACGTAGTTTGCAGGCGATTTCAAACAGCCGTTCATTGGCAGATGCCGCACAACAGCTACACATCACCCAATCAGCTCTTTCCCATCAGATTAAGGCGTTTGAGAACTATTTTGAAACACCTTTATTTTTCCGCGGGCGAAAACCGCTAAAGCTAACCCCTGCAGGAGAGCGCATGGTGAGTTTGGCTGAAAATATTTTACCGCAAATAGTCCAGGCAGAATATGAGCTCAAACGCATATCTGGCGGTGAACTGGGACGCTTGCACATCACAATTGAATGCCATGCATGTTTTGAATGGCTCATGGGCACATTGGGCAGCTATCGGAAAAACTGGCCTGATATTGAAGTGGATTTGCGTATGGGTATGAGTTTTGATGCAATTTCAGCATTGGCACAAGGTGATATTGACCTAGTGATTAGTTCAGATCCGATTACTACCGATGGCATTTGCTTTGAGCCTTTATTTCCTTATGAGGGCAGGTTGGTTGTTGACCCCGAGCATAACCTGGCTGGAAAACCATTTGTACAGCCTTCGGATTTGGCGGATCAAACACTGATTACCTACCCTGTTCCACGCAGTAAACTGGATATATTTCAGTACTTCCTTACACCCGAAGGGGTTGAGCCCAAAGCTGTGCGCCATGCGGAATTAACAGCGATGATATTGCAGTTGGTCGCCAGCAAGCGTGGGGTAGCGGTCTTGCCAGATTGGGTCTTATACGAGTCAACCATATCAGGGCAGTTATGCTCATTGCCTCTGGGGGAACAAGGCTTGCACGGCATGCTTTATGCCGCAGTTCGCAAATCAGATACCCAACTGTCTTTCATTCAAGATTTTATCAATCTGGCTTCACTTGCGGTCACTACTAATGGGATGCCTCTCTCCACGGGTACTCAATGCCCCAAAATTGGGTGTTAGTCGGCGTTGAATGCCTCATACCGTGATGCAATAAATAAGAGAGTATACCACCTGTATTTACTCGTTTATAAGTAGACATTGACAAAAAAGCTTGCTCTCCACCATGGAGCACCATATATTGCGTCTATCTCTACATCAGGCACTATATGATGTGTGAAAAGGGAATCCGGTGAGAATCCGGAACTGTCGCGCAACGGTGAGGAAGCATGCTTCCGCAGTCCGATACCTTTTAGAGATAGTCGATGCAACGCATCGATACCACACCGAGCCTCGCGTAAAGGCCCAGCGTGATCGACAAGCAACACGATTGCCGTTTCACCTCTTCTTTTCGCAGGTTCATATCATCCGGAGGAGGAACGATATGCAACCCGATTCACAGATTACCCCTGTCAGCCAGATTCACATACCATTAGCAACGAGTACAACAACCAGGCCGGACTGTCTGGTTATGCGCCGCAACGGTAAGGTCACGGCCTTCGACTGCAGTAAAATCATGGTCGCCATCACCAAGGCTTTTCTGGCCGTCGAAGGCCACGGCGCAGCGGCATCACGCCGGATTCATGAAATTGTCGATGTGCTGACAGCCCAGGTCGTTGACGCCCTGCTGCGACGCCTGCCCGAAAATGGTACGGTCCATATTGAGGATATTCAGGATCAGGTTGAGCTGGCCCTGATGCGCGAAGGCCACCACAAGGTAGCGCGTGCCTATGTACTCTATCGCGCCGCCCGCGCCAGCGAACGCGCCGTCGATGCAGATCAGCCTGCTGAGCAGAGCAAGCCGATTGAGCTGTTGATGTCAGATGGCCAGCGACAATTGCTTGATGAGCAGCGCTTGCATCGACTGATCGATGAATCCTGCGCAGACCTTGAGGCTGTCGATACGCAGACGCTCTATGATGCGATCCGCCAGCAACTGTTTGACGGCATGAAGGAGAGTGATTTCCGCGCCGCCGTGGTGATGAATGCGCGCACCATGATCGAACGCGATCCCGCCTTCGGCCAGGTGGCAGCCCGTTTGCTGCTCGATAATGCCCGCCATGAAGCACTCAGCTTTATCGAAGGCCATGCCGTCGAGGCGATGCAGTCGGAGATGAAAGCGCGCTATCCGGACTATTTCCGGAGCTATATTCATCGTGCCATTAAACTGGAACTGCTCGATGAGGAACTCGGCCGCTACGATCTGCCCCGGTTAGCCGCCGCCATCCGCCCGGAGCGCGACAGCAATTTCACCTATCTGGGGCTGCAAACGCTCTATGACCGATATTTCATTCATCATGAACAGATCCGTTTTGAATTGCCGCAGGCCTTCTTCATGCGCGTGGCGATGGGGCTGGCGATCAACGAGATTGATCGCGAAACGCGTGCGATTGAATTCTATGAACTGCTCTCTTCTTTCGATTTCATGAGCAGCACGCCCACCCTGTTCAATGCAGGCACGTTGCGTCCGCAGATGTCCTCCTGCTATCTGACCACGGTACCCGATTCGCTGGACGGTATTTATGGCGCTATCCGGGATAATGCGATGCTATCCAAATATGCCGGCGGACTGGGCAATGATTGGACACGCGTACGTGGCCTCGGGGCCTATATCAAGGGCACCAATGGCTCTTCACAGGGGGTAGTGCCATTCCTGAAAGTCGCCAACGATACAGCCGTGGCGGTCAATCAGGGCGGCAAGCGCAAGGGCGCGGTCTGCGCCTATCTGGAGACCTGGCATATCGACATCGAGGATTTCCTCGAACTGCGCAAGAACACCGGCGATGAGCGTCGCCGTACCCATGATATGAATTCAGCCAACTGGATTCCCGATCTGTTCATGAAGCGCGTGGCCGAAGAGGGAGAATGGACGCTGTTCTCGCCTGAAGAGGTACCGGATCTGCACGATCTGTATGGCACGGCATTCGAATCGGCCTATGAGGCTTACGAAGCCCGGGCTGCGCGTGGCGAGATGCGTATCAGCCGCAGCGTCAGCGCTGTTGAGCTGTGGCGCAAGATGCTGGGCATGCTGTTCGAGACCGGTCATCCGTGGATCACGTTCAAGGATCCGTGCAATATCCGCTACACCAACAATCACGCAGGCATCGTACACTCCTCCAATCTGTGTACTGAAATCACCCTGCACACCAATGATCAGGAAATCGCCGTCTGTAACCTGGGTTCGGTTAATCTGGCCCGTCATATCGTCGATGGCGAAATCGATCGCGACCGTCTTGAACAGACCGTGACCACAGCCATGCGCATGCTCGATAATGTCATCGATTATAACTACTACAGCGTGCCGCAGGCGCGACGCTCGAATATGCGCCATCGACCGGTCGGACTCGGCATCATGGGTTTTGCCGATGCGCTCTGTCAGTGCAATATGTCCTATGCCTCGGATGAGGCGGTCACATTCGCCGATCTGAGCATGGAGCTGATCAGCTACTATGCCATTAGCGCATCATCCGCGCTGGCGAAGGAACGCGGCACCTATGCCAGTTATGACGGTTCATTATGGAGCCGGGGTATTCTGCCGATCGATTCGCTGCAACTGCTGCGCGAAGCCCGTGGCGATTACCTGCAGGTGGATGATACACGCAGGCTGGACTGGGACACATTACGCGACACCGTCAAACAGCACGGCATGCGTAATTCCAATGTGTTGGCCATCGCACCGACAGCGACCATCGCCAATATCTGCGGCGTGTCGCAGGGTATTGAGCCGGTCTATCAGAATCTGTATGTCAAATCGAACCTGTCGGGTGAATTTATCGTGATCAACCCGTGGCTGGTCGAGGATCTGAAAGCACTGGATCTGTGGGATGATGTGATGATCAATGATCTGAAGTATTACGATGGATCGGTGCAGCAAATCGATCGCATCCCGGAGTCACTGAAAGGCAAATACGCCACAGCCTTCGAGATGGATTCACGCTGGCTCATCGAGGCAGCAGCCCGCCGCCAGAAATGGATCGATCAGGCCCAGAGCCTGAACCTCTATATGGCCGAACCCTCCGGCAGGCAGCTCGACAACCTCTACAAACTGGCTTGGGTCCGAGGCTTGAAAACCACCTATTACCTGCGCTCGGTCGGTGCATCGCATGTGGAAAAAAACACGGATAAGCATATCGCCGGCATCGATGAAGCGCCGTCTGTCTGCTCCATCCTTGATCCCGATTGCGAAGCATGTCAGTGAGCGGAGATACGATGAAATCACTCAACTGGGATGACCCTTTGACAACACACCCTAGCCCCGCCCCTGAGATGCAGGCCGACATCGACATGGGCAATAACACGGCACAGGTCAGCGGCATGGATACAGCTATAGCCAATCTGAACCCGGTACGAGCCGAAGATAAACGCGTGATCGGCGGCATGGGCGATATCAATCAGCTGGCTCCGTTCCGCTACCCGTGGGCCTGGCAGTATTTCCTCAATGCCAACAAGAACCACTGGACGCCGCTGGATATCAACATGAATCAGGATGTGCACGATTATCATCACAAGCTGACACTGGAAGAAAAGCATGTGTATGAAAATGTACTGGCCTACCTGACTACCTCCGATATTCTGGCCATGCGCAATATCGGCTTGGCCGTGATGGAGAAGATGACCGCGCCGGAATTGCAGATTTATCAGGCCAGACAGGTCTATGAGGAGGCGCTGCACACCTGGACCTACCAGCACTGCATTGAATCGATCGGGCTGGATCAGGGTGAAATCTACAACCGCTACCGTGTGGTCCCGGCGATTCATCACAAGATCGATATCGCCAACCGGCGTATGCAATCGGTACTGCGCTCGGATATAGATATGAAGGATCCGGCAGAGCTGAATAATTTTGTTATGTCCTATCTGTTTTTCGCCGCTGTATTCGAGGGCAGCTGGTTCTACAACGGTTTCTCACCGATCTTTTCGCTGCAGCGGCGCGGGCTGATGAAGGGCACGGCTGAGCAATTGCAATACATCATGCGCGATGAAGTCATGCATGCTGCGTTCGGCATCCGGGTGGTGCGTCAGATCATGCGCGAGGAGCAGATCGCGCTCGATGAACAGGCGCTGCGCGAGATGTGGGTCGAGGCCGAGGCGGCCGAAGCCGATTATGCCCGTTATCTGTTGCCCGAACCGATCCTCGGCTATTCAGCCGATAATCATATTGCCCAGTTTCGCTTTATCGCCAACCGGCGCGCTAAACAGCTGGGCTGTGCGGAACCGTTCGCAGGGGCGGAAAACGCCCTGCCATGGCTGGATGAGCAGGCCAATATGCGCAAGGAGAAGAACTTCTTTGAAACACGTGTCACCGAGTATCAGACCGGAGGCGGGTTGAGCTGGTGAAATCAGTTAGGGTGGCGGGAGGTCTTTCCCGGGCAACGTCCGAGGGCTTGAAGTTGGGAAACGCTGACGGGCGGGATT
>WFUI01000204.1 GCA_015485035.1 Mariprofundus sp. | reverse complement strand
GTCTGAAGACTGAAGCCGGGGCCAGCCAGTACCGTATCTCCCGGCCCTCGGGTCGGGAGCGGATTGAAACAATAAGAAATGCAGCAATCAAGTTTTGTGAAGAAACGTATCTCCCGGCCCTCGGGTCGGGAGCGGATTGAAACTGACGTGGGAGTACAAATTTTGATGGAAAATGAACTGTATCTCCCGGCCCTCGGGTCGGGAGCGGATTGAAACTTGGCATACGCTGATGACTAACATCATCACAGGCGGTATCTCCCGGCCCTCGGGTCGGGAGCGGATTGAAACTGGCCTGTTCTGGCGTGTCCCCAACACCAAATGTTGTATCTCCCGGCCCTCAGGTCGGGAGCGGATTGGCTCCCAGAACTACAGCAGTATATTCATCAGATGTTCCGCGCACACCTCTCTTTAAGGAGGGGTAGGGATGAATAGTACGCGGCCATTACGGTAAAAGCTTTTTGTTTCCCGGTTAATTGGGTAATGTAACAATAAATAGGGTAATACTCATGTGTATATTACCCTATTTAACAGGGCTGCATGGTTTGTCAGTACAAGGTCTGATTGACAGAACACATCCGTTATGGTCTGTCACGGGGTAAATGTATTGACTTGATGTATGATGACGTTATGCGGACAATTATCGATTTACCGGAACAGGATATTCAGGATTTGGACGGGCTTTGTGCCCGTGAGCATATTTCCCGTGCTGAGGCAGTGCGCAGGGCGGTCTCGGGATATTTGAAAATGCACCGGGCTGAATGTAATGATGCTGCTTTCGGGATGTGGAAAGGCCGGCAGAAGGATGGTTTGAGCTACCAGCATGACATTCGGAATGAATGGTCTGAGCCGACTGTGCACGAGCAGCCATGAAAGCCTTGTTTGATACAAATATCCTGATTGATTATCTGAATGGTATTGGTGCGGCCCGGAACGAGCTGGCACTTTATGAACAGCCCATGATTAGTTCATATTGGGCTACATTAGTCAATCAGCGCCCCCATTTTTTATAGTAAGCTCCCCTTGGTTTCGGGTTGAATGATTTTGTAGCCCATTGCATGATATCCTCGCTGGCGCTTGTCCCACATGCGTGAAAGCTGAGGATGGTCACTCTCAACATAGTCATAAATTCGAACATCCTGTTTATCAGCGTGATCCCTATGCAGGCGACCAGCATATTGCTGCAATGTTCCTTTCCATGAAATTGGCATGGCCAATACAAGGGTGTCGAGAGGAGGATGGTCAAAACCTTCGCCAATCAATCGACCTGTCGCCAATAACACATGCGGCGTAGAGCCTTCCAGTGATTTAAGTTCCGCAAAGATAGAGGCTCGTTGCTTTTTTGATAATCGTCCATGCAGAACAAAGCAGTGCTCAACAGCATCTCCAAGTCCTTCGCGTAAGAGAGCAAGATGATCTGTGCGCTCAGTCAGAACCAAAATTTTCCTTCCTTGCCGATAGGCACTCAGTATACCCTCAAAAATCTTTCTATTCCGCTTCTCATCAGTAGTCAAAATTCGAAATACTGTCTGGATAGGAGAGTCGGGTGGGATTTCAGGTGCAGACAGGTATTGGGGCCACACCTCCAGTTGTGACGGCGCCAGCTCTGACTTGGCAGTGGTATGCCGCACTGGCCCACATTGCATATGAATAATAGATTGGTGGCCATCGCGCCTGATTGGAGTAGCTGTCAAACCGAGTACATAACGGGCCTTGCTTTGTTTGAGCACTGTCTC
Organism: Mariprofundus sp.; assembly: GCA_015485035.1. Taxonomy (GTDB): domain Bacteria; phylum Pseudomonadota; class Zetaproteobacteria; order Mariprofundales; family Mariprofundaceae; genus Mariprofundus. The sequence continues at coordinate 4,448 of WFUI01000204.1, read as the reverse complement.
GAAAGAAAATGCAGAGATATGGTGACATTCATCAACGATGACCTGGCCATACTCATCCAACATTTCGGAGAGGTTTTCCATGCGAATCAATGATTGCATGACGGCAATATCGACTTTACCTGAAGGTTTCTTTTTACCTGCACCAATCATGCCCAGCCCTCCCTTGGGCAGAGCAAGGAAGCTGCTCAACCTTTCCTGCCATTGTCTGAGCAATTCAGCGCGATGTACCAAAACCAGCGTGCTGACTTTGCGGCGAGCAATCATGGCCGCGGCGACCACGGTTTTACCAAATGCCGTGGGAGCAGAGAGAACGCCTGTTTCGTGCTTAAACAGAGACCTTACTGCTGCCTTCTGATCTTTCCGAAGCTTTCCAAGAAACTGGGCCTGGATTTTACCGCCTGAAACGCGTTCATCCTGAATATCAGCTTGAATATTGTTTTTTTCCAGCAGTGACAACACATCATCCAGGCACCCTCTGGGCAGCCCGATGTACTGTGGAAAGTTTTCGGCACAACCGATAATGCGAGGCTTGTTCCATACCGGCATACGCATGGCTTGTGCTTTATAGAACTCAGGGTTTTGGAATGCGGCCAATCGAATCAGACGATTGCTCAGGGGTTGAGGCAACTCCGACTTGGCAATAAATATCTGATTGGCCAACACAAGTGTCAGGGATTCAGGCAGATCACAGGATATCCTACAGGGACTGGAGGACGAACGCTGCCATGGCTTTTTGTCGTTATCTTCCTCATCAAATTCGAAGGCAACATCGAGCGGGTGTCTGCCACCGCTGCTACGCAATATCGCCTTATCCAGTTTAGGTCTGGTCATGGGCTGAATCGACGCCAGGAAACGCCATTGATCCGAATACGGTTCAAATTGGTCATCTACAAACACGCTACACCCATGTTCACGAGGCAACTTCTGCAGCGGAAGGGCGATCAGGTTACCAAAACCACCCTTTGGCATAGTGTCTTGATTGGGAAATAGTCTGTCATAGCTGGCCAGAGACAATTGTCGCGTACGTTCGCATGTATGGCTTATCAATGCCGCGCCAAGCAGGCGCGCTTCGCGGGCAGGCACAGGAGCTGCAAAAAAAATCCAGATGTGCGCTCCATTGCCTGAGCGTGAGATTTCAAGGGATGCCGGAATATCCAGCTCCCGGCACGACTGCATGAATGCTCCTGCATCCTCACGCCACTCCTGTTTGTCGAAATCAACAGCAAGAAAGTAGCAATGGTCGTCATTCAATAATGGATACACGCCGATTGTTTGCTTACCGGAAAGGTGATTGAAAATCACGTCATCGGAAACAGGTCGCAGCATCCGCTTACTGCACTCCCCACATTTTATGCGTGGTTTGTGACACACGCCCGGTTTCCACTCATTGCCACAGGCAGGAGAATATCCTGCCTTTCCCCTGGCAGACTCCCACCGTTGCGGATACACATCATCCCGCCCCCGAAATAGTTGCCTGAACAGCGTTATTTTATCTTTCGTTGATAGCGACAACTCGTTGGCAGGCAGGGTGATTGACGCTTTCGGGGCGGGGGCTTCGGTTTCTTTCTCCCAAATAATGCCGTGTCGATTCAACAATGATTTAAGCCGGTTGTTTTCTTCGCGCAACCGCAATAGCTCTTCCCTGAGGTGGCTATCCTTTTTCATCAAACCTGTATTTCTCCATCAGCGAATCCATAGCACTCGCAACAAAAGGATCCCATGAGCAGCTTTCGCGAAAACGCACATGCTCAAGACGCTCTACAAAACCTTCCTGCTGATGAATATCCAACTGACAAATGGTTTTCAATGCCTGTTCATACATGCGCACCCATGCATCAAAGTAACCCTCATCATCCATACCGCAATAGTCGAGAAAGTCCGCACATGATTCACAGTAAAAAACGGTTAGTTCGGCCATTCCGACGGGGTTCCCAATCGCACGACGATAGTCCGAAATCGCCTTTTTCGCTTTCGATACGGAATAATCCTGATTGCGCATAACGTCCGGGCACATCCAACGCCGGATGGTCGACTTGTACGGCGTAAGTACATCTGACCCCAAAGAAAACCGGGCATGCAGGAAGGCTTTATTCTCTTTACTGGCACTATAGATGTCACGAATCAGCCCCAGCAGTTCTTTTTTCTCCAGTTCAATTAAACTGCGCTTGAGCCTGCTCCATGTCGGTTTGCCCATACTCCCTTGCTGGTCGGATAACTTGCCCATGATGAATGCGTATAGCCGTTATATCTTGGATTTATTATCGCTTGCACCAATTGAATCGGCTCCGATCCGAACCGGCTTGCCATTCTTCCAAACGACTGCGTATTGGCCCAGGCGACGTTTTTTCTCAAGCGCATGAGCCACTGCTGTTTTCAGCGTATCAAGCATCACCTGGCTTTCTTTGGACGGTTCAGTCTTTATCGAGCTGCTCATGCAATCGTCTCCTTCAATAGCTGCTGGTACAGCGTTTCGTGTATGACCTTCCGGTTTTCTCCGTGCTGTTCAAATAACAGGACAGGTTTATTACCATCGTTCATAAAGCAAATGCAATGATCCACTGCGTAACTGAACAGGTCAAACAGGTTGTTCAGACTGCGTGGAAAGCGCCTTTCAATATCACGCAGCGGAATATTGTGCCCGCCATGTGCTACCCGTTCCGCCACGCGCAGCCTGGACATCTCCACACTGGGTAAGGCCAGATAGACCAGTTCCACCCGCCAGCCTTCTGCCCGCAGCCGCTGAATCAGGCGCAAATAGCTGCGTCCCGAAAGCGTGGTTTCAAAGGCGAAATCTTCTTTGTTCGCAATATGTTCACCGATCTCGGATAGAAAAATCCGGCTGGCCGCAATCAGTTCACGCTCCGGGGCAAGCGGCGACAGACCCGCTGCAATCAGGTCTGCATTCACAAAGTTTGTACACCCGGCTACCTTGGGCAGGTATTCCATGGCAAAAGTCGTTTTCCCAGCGCCATTCGGGCCGGCGATAATCCAGCATGTAGCCATTATATGCCCGCCATAACATTGAGCCTGCATGCCAGTCCCGGTAGTCGTCTGTTCATGCGCATCAGCCGCCTCATGTGTTTATCTCATCTGCAAAAATATTATTTTCGTACGCATCTTCAATCGCTGAATCGAGTCGTTGCAACAATTCAAACAGTGATTCACCCCGTCTTCGTGTCAGCATCGCCAGGCCCTGATCATAATCAGAGGCCGTGGCAGCACAGCGGACAGGACCACATCTGCCCAGCGTCACCTCGCCATTACCATTGATCAGAAATTCGATATTATCCAGTTTCATTATCCATCACGCTTTGTATCTTGAACGATCAGCCAGCCATGCCATTGATCTGCTAAACACATTCCGCTTCCGATCATCTTCTTCCACAGTCATAGGCAGCTACTTTCCTCTTTGATGTCCAGAGATGACCATAGCATGGGCTATTAGTCAATCCTGATCCGGAGTGCCCAGCAGCCGCCAGTGACCGCCCTTATCCGCGCCAACCCGCTCAATCAGGCCAGCCTTTTTCATCTTGCTCAGTTGGTATTTCCCACATCCTCCGTGATATTCCCCAATATCGCCGCGATCTCCTTTCTGGTTGCTGCCGGATTTTCTTTCAGAACAGACAAAATTTTCCGGGTAGTTTTCTGGGTAGTTCTTGCCATATGTTTACCCACAAACTCCACCCAGAAGCCTGAATCGTCATAACGCAGCACCGGATCAGGCAGTCCGTATTCGCGGCAGAACCCGATGCCATGATCTGGGCCACAGCCCGTTGTGCTGCAGCGTTGCTTGTCAGCCGCAATACCAGGGGTTTTCCTGCTGATCATCCCGGGGTTCGTGTCCCGTATCGTTTATAATGTCGCGTGAATTCTGATTGCTTGCAATCCGGTATCGGGTGGCAAGGATAAGAGCTTCACATCGGACAGGGGAGAGAGAGCTATGGCCGTTTCGGGGAACACGGATTTTGATGTCGTGATTGTTGGTGGCGGTGCCATCGGGGCGACGCTGGCATTGGAGCTGGATCGGTTGCATTACCGTGTTGCAGTTATTGAACTGCACCCACCCTCATTTGTATCGACAAACCCGGAACGGGTGATTGCTCTGAATTACGGTTCCCGTTGCCATCTGGACGGACTGGGCTTGTGGCATGATATCGCTGCGAAGGGGCTGGGTAACATTCGTCATATCGTGGTGACCGAACCGGGCAATCGCGGGCGCGTTGATCTGGATGCTGCTGATGCAGCCAATGAAAATCCGGATATGCATGAGCTGGGTTATGTGGTTGAGATGGGGCTTTTGCTGGAGCCGATGTATCAGCATTTGCAGGAATCGTCCGTAGAAATGATTTCTCCGGCTGCGGTGTTGGGTTTTGATGTGCAGCAGGATCAGGTCAATATCCAGATTCGATGCGGTGACAAGGTATCTCGCATGACATCCGCTTTGCTGG
>WFUI01000203.1 GCA_015485035.1 Mariprofundus sp. | reverse complement strand
GTTACAGCGGATCGGGTGGCGAATGATGCCTCGCAGATCAGTGCCGATACGACAGTCATCAGCAGAGCCGAGATCGAACAGAGTCAGCAGAACAGTGTTGCCGATTTGCTGCGCGGGCAGGCCGGCATCCATGTTGCGGCAACCGGTGGGCCGGGCAAAGCGACATCGGTATTTATTCGCGGTGGCAACAGCGGCCATACGCTGGTACTGATTGACGGCGTTCGGATTGGTTCGGCCACACTCGGCAGCTTTGACTGGGGCAATCTCTCCACGGCTGATATTGAGCGTATTGAAATCGTTCGCGGGCCGCAATCATCGTTATATGGCGCTGACGCCATGGGTGGTGTTATCCAGATTTTCACTCGCAAAGGAAGAACAGGCAACCAGATCACCGGCCATGCCGAAGCGGGTTCCTATAACACGGCATCGGCCAGTAGTGCTGTCTCCGGCGGCACTGAGGCAGGTGTTAATTATGCACTGACTGTCAATACGCTACGTACCGATAGCGTATCGGCTGCAGCCAAAGGCAGTGAAACCGATCCGTATCGCCAGACCACGGTATCGGGGCGACTGGCTGTGCCTGTCGGCAAGGGTGAAGTAGAATTACTGGCTCGCAATGTTGATGGGAAGACATCGCTGGACGGTTTTGGGCCATCTGATCTGGTTAATTTCACCAGCGACACACGCCAGTCCGTGATGTCGGCGCGGTTGAATTATCCGCTGACCGATTATCTGGAGAGTACGCTGCAACTATCCCGTTCCATGGATGAAGTGATTGGCCATGATCCGGCTGGCGGTTTTAATAATTCAGATTTCCGCACCCGCATCAATCAGGTTACATGGCAAAATCATCTGGATCTTGATGCCGTGTCATTACTGGTTGGTCTGGATATCCATCAGGACAAGGGCAATAGCGGTAGCGCCAGGTTTGCCCGTTCACTGACACAAAGAGCGGGGTTTGCCTCGCTAGCATGGCATGTGAAGATGATTGATCTGAATGGATCCGTGCGTTACGACAGCAACACTGCCAGCAGCAATAAAACCACCTACCGGGCCGGCCTTGCTGTTCACCCGTTGAATGGTCTGAAACTCACGGCCAATTATGGCACCGGCTTCAAAGCTCCATCGATCAACGACCTCTATTTTCCGGCCTCGGCCTTTTCGGGCGGAAACCCGAACCTCAAGCCTGAAACCAGCCGCAGCTGGGATGTCGGCCTGCACTATCAATACAAATCTGATGGAGCCAGTGTCGCGTTTGATGCCGTCTGGTTCGATCAGCGCTATCGAAATCTGATTGTCTGGCAGGGGCCGCCGCCAAGTTTCTTTTTCTCGCCGGTTAATATTGGCCGCGCCCATACGAGAGGCCTAGAACTATCTGCTAATATCAACTTTGGCATTGCCTATCTGAACGGTATGTACACCTTCCTGAATGCCAGAGACAGCGTTACCAATGATCTGCTACCGCGCCGCGCCAGAGACAAGGGCAATATTACCGCTGGCTTCAATATGGCCGGGGTAAATGCAGAAGTGAGCTGGCTGGTTGTGGGGCCACGTTTTTCATCGACAGGCAACCGCAAGCCGATGAAGGGATATCGCAAAACCGATGTTCGTGTATCCTATGCCATCAACAAGCAGTGGAAACTAACTGCCCGGATCGACAATGCAGGGGATAAAATATATGAAGAAGTATCCGGCTACGGCGTGCTTGGTCGTGCATGGTATGGCGGCGTCAGCGCCAGCTTCTGATGGATAGTTAAACATGACAGCAGGGCATGTTCGGATTCTGACTGCACTGGTTGCAGCCATAACACTGCATGCCTTGCTGTTAACTTTTCCTCTATCGACAGACAAAACCATGGTTTTCAGTAATGGTCTGTTGCATGTTGAGTTATTGCAAGCACCCATGCCAGCTAAAGCGCGGTCAGAACCAGATGTGCCAGCGGTCTCCATCGCACATGAACAAGCAAAACCGCAGCAAAAGAAGGATGTCCAAGAAATAAAGCTGCGACATACACTCAACCGCGCTGCCGATCCGGCAATGGTTGCAGTACAGAAAATCCGCCCTGCGCCGCCCGTGGCGGTTAAATCGACTCAACCCTCTGGAATCAAACAGGCTTCCAAAACGCATCAGCACACCCCCAAACCATCATCCGCCAAGATTATGCAGGGGGTAAAGCAGCTACATGTACATCAGGGTACTTCGACCCCAACAGGCATGTTATCTTCAATGACAGCAGGAGTGCAATCCATGCTGCTGGCCAGCATCCATTATCCATCCATGGCGCGCCGGCACGGCTGGCAAGGCGCAGGTGAATTTCAGCTGGATATCGATAGTCAGCGCATCCGCAATATCACCATACTGGTATCCACAGGGCATGCTATTCTGGATCAGGCCGTCCGGCGTGGTCTGGCCAGCATTGGGCATGTGCCGGTAGCCGATGGGCAATATCGTTTGCCAGTTGAGTTTCGTTTACAGTGAGAATAATAGTCGTGAGATCAATGGCACTGAAGACCGGCGCACTGATTCGCTGCATTGGATTATGCTTGCTATGCCTGTGCCTACCCTGTTCGGCTGCTGCTGAACGCATTCTGGCGCTCTCCCCCCATGCCTGCGAAATGCTTTATGCCATTGGCGCGGGCTCGGATATTGTGGGTGCTGTCGATTATTGCGATTATCCCGAACAGGCTACCGGTTTGCCACGCATCGGCAGTTATACCGGTATCAATCTGGAAGCCGCTCTGATGTTAAAGCCGACCATGGCGGTGATTTCCGGCACCAGCACCCAGCAGGGACAGTTAAAGTCACTGGGTATTCGCGTCATTCGAAGCGCGCCGCAGAGCGTCGATGAGGTTCTGACGGATATTCGCCGCCTGGGTTCCCTGACAGGCCATGCCCGTCAGGCGAATGCTCTGGCTGCGAATATGCAGAAGCGTCTGGACAGGCTACCCAAAATCAAACAAGGCAACCCCAGACGGGTATTTTACGAAATATGGAACGACCCGCTGCAAACGGTCGGCGGCACTGGTTTTATCAATGATTTGTTGCAACGGACGGGGTTGAAAAATGTTTTTGCATCCATCCGACTGGAAACGCCGCACATCAATATCGAATCGGTGCTGCACGCAGCGCCGGACGTGATCATTATTCCATCGGAGCATCGTGATGTGGCTGCGCGCAAGCGTTTCTGGAAGCAGTGGCTGGGCGATGATATTCGTATTATCGTGGTCAATCCGGATCTGATGCACCGCCCCGGCCCGCGCGTTATCGACGGCATGGAAGCGCTGCAACATGCGCTGGAGGAACGCCCATGAACAAGCAATTTAACAGTTCCGAACGCGAAGCGGTTTACAGCGTCATTCACGAACGCCGCGATATGCGCCATTTTGACGGCGGCATGGTTCCGGCTGAAGTTCTGAGACGTATTCTGCGAGCTGGCCATGCTGCGCCATCGGTCGGCTATATGCAGCCATGGCGTTTTGTGCATATCACCAAACCGGAACTGCGGGATCAGTTGATTACCTTGGTTGAAGCAGAAAAATTGCGGACTTCGGATGATATGGATAAGCGTAAGGCTGAATTCATGCGCTTAAAGATCGAGGGTATCCGTGATTGCGCCGAACTGATTGCTGTCGTGCTGGCTCCGGATGATGGCACGGTATTTGGCCGACGTACGATGCCGGAGGAGATGGTGCTATGTTCGGTATCGTGCGCCATTGAAAATATGTGGCTGGCATCGCGGGCCGAGAATCTAGGCATGGGGTGGGTGTCGTTCTTTGAGCCGGCTGATGTTGCATTGTTGTTAAACTGTCCGGATGGCTCCAAACCGATTGCACTGCTCTGCCTGGGGCCTGTGAAAGCTTTTTATGATAAACCCATGCTGGAATCTGAAGGTTGGCGAAATCGTGAATCGATGGATGTGATTCTCGCGGAGAATAGTTATCCATCATGAATGAGACAATCGTGAATATTTTCATTTTTCTCTGCGAAATCCTGCGTGCTTTGCGGTAAAAAATGAAAGCATTGATGATTCAGGGCACGGCTTCAGGGGTCGGGAAATCGGTGCTGGTGGCGGGGCTGTGCCGCTTGCTGGCTCGCAACGGGGTGCGTGTGGTCCCGTTCAAACCGCAGAATATGAGCAATAATGCTGCGGTCACCATCGATGGCGGTGAGATCGGGCGGGCGCAGGCTCTGCAGGCTCTGGCTTGCGGTATTGAACCGACGGTGGATATGAATCCGGTGCTGATCAAACCCGAAGCCGATCAGAAAGCTCAATTGATTGTGCGTGGCAAGGTCGTGGGACAGTTGCAGGCCCAACGTTTTCGTGAAGATCGCATAGGCTGGCTCGATACGGTGCTGGCATCATTCAAACGCCTGCAATCACAATATGATGTCGTGATCATTGAAGGTGCGGGCTCTCCCGCTGAACCCAATCTTCGCGAGGGTGATATTGCCAATATGGGTTTTGCCGAGGCTGCCGATGTGCCGGTCTGGCTGGTTGGTGATATTGATTGCGGTGGCGTATTTGCGGCACTGAAAGGATCGCTCGATATTTTGTCGGCATCCGAACGTGATCGGGTCAAGGCACTGCTGATCAATCGCTTTCGCGGTAATATGGCTCTGCTGGATGATGCGCTGGCATGGCTGGAACATGAGACGGACAAGCCGGTGGCTAGCGTGATTCCATACCTGCCGCTGGAACTGCCGGAAGAAGACATTCCTTTCCGCCATGCTGTATCCGGCATCTCTCATCTCACGTCTCACATCTCACATCTCACATTCCACATTGCTGTGATTGCCTATCCACGTTTGTCCAATCACGATGATATTGATCCTTTGGCATCGGAACCGGACATCAATCTGCGTTTTGTGCGCTCAGTCGATGAACTCCAACCTGCTGATCTGATCATTCTGCCCGGCTCCAAATATGTGGCCTCTGATCTGGCTTGGCTGCGCGAACAGGGTTTTGTCGAGGTGTTGGAAAAGCATCTGCGCTACGGCGGCAAGTTGCTCGGCATCTGCGGCGGCATGCAGATGCTCGGTGAGGCGATTGAGGACAACGGCGTGGAAGGCGCTTCGGTCAAGGGGCTGGGCTGGTTGTCCCTCTCCACCACGATGCAGCCAGAGAAAACGCTGTGTCGGGTCGACCGGGAATCGAACTATCCTGCAGGGTTCAGGGTCACCGGCTACGAGATTCATCACGGCGCCTCGGATATCGATCCGGAGCTGTTTCCGTTTGCCGCCTGTTCTGATGATCAACAGATTTGGGGCACCTATGTGCACGGTCTGTTCGAACAGGGGTGTTTTCGCCAGGCTTGGCTGGATCGGATCGGTTTCGCTGACAGCGATGGGAAAAGTCAGCATCAACGCACTCTGGTCTCGCTCGATTTGCTCGCCGATGAACTGGAGCAAGCTCTGTCCAATGAACTGTTGCAGCCATTGCTGCGGACGAGTGCTTAGCTGAAATGGTAGCAGAGGAATGATAAAGCAGTATCCGACTCGCAGTGTGTGGAATCTGAAAATATTGAGGCAAAACAGATGACTAATGACTATAAACAGGAGGTTCAAACATTGCTCGTGCGTAGCAAGATTGGTTTTCTTGCTACGCAGGGTGAATGGGGGGTGGAAACATCAATGGCTCCTTTTGCGCTGGATCATGGCATGATTTTGCTGCACCTGTCGACATTGGCGAAGCATACGGCCAATATTGAAAATAATCCCCGTATCGGGCTGATGGTTTGTACACCGGAAACGGAAGGAGCTTCACCATTAGCATTGCCTCGATTAAGTTTGCAGGGGGAAGTGAGCCTTGTTCCTGAAGATCGTTACCCGGCTGCGCAGGCGGTTTATATACAGCAAATTCCCGATGCTGAAATGCTGTTTTCGTTTGCTGATTTCAGATTGTTTCAGTTTTCAGCAAGCCGTATCCATTGGGTCGGCGGTTTTGGAAAAGCCCGCAATGTGCCACTGGATCAATGGCAGAAGTTTACGGGTGATGAGGTTTGACCCTGATTTTAGCGTTGTTGCTGGAATGGCTGCTGGGGGATCCGCATTCCAATCTTCATCCAGTCGCATGCTTTGGCCGCTGGGCGGCATGGTGTGAATCGTTTCTTCATGCCCGTGACCGAAGGAGCGGAGCGGTTGCATGGCTGTTTGTTATCACTGTTCCATTGCTGCTGCTGTGGGCCGGCCATGGGCTGCTGGGCTGGCCGTTCGATGTGTTACTATTGTGGGGCTCCATTGGCTGGAAATCGCTGTTTGAGCATGTGCGTTCTGTATTGGATGCGGATTCGCTGTCTGCCGCGAAGCAGGCGGTCAGCATGATTGTCAGCCGGGATACTGTTGATATGGATATGAACGATGCGCGCCGGGCAGCACTGGAATCGCTGGCCGAGAACGGCTCCGATGCCGTCGTGGCGCCACTGTTCTGGTTTATGCTGGCCGGGCCTCTGGGAGCGGCGTTGTATCGCATGATCAATACGCTCGATGCGATGTGGGGCTATCGGAATGCGCGTTATGAATCATTCGGTTGGTGCGCAGCCAAAGTGGATGATGTGGCGAACTGGTTACCTGCCCGCATCACGGCGCGTTTAATGTTGTGGGTCAGCAAAGCAGCGGATTGGGATGCGGTAAAAGAACAAGCGGGAACACATGCCTCTCCCAATGCAGGTTGGCCGGAAGTGGCGCTGGCTTTTGCTGCTGAAGTGCAGCTGGGTGGCCCGGTCCTGCGCGGCGGCGTGATTGATGATCGGCCGTTCTACGGCCCGGAATATGCACGCAGTACCGATGCGATTGCAGCATTCGATGCGCTGAACGTGGTTCGGAACACATTGATATTGGCTGCTGCTCTGACCTGTGGCGTTACACTTGTCTTCTAACATCGTGCATTTACCTGGCCGGTTAGCATCGGCTTGTTTACCTGCAGGCTATCCACATGGCGGTGGTGTGGAGTCTGCTGCCAGGGCATGGCGTTGTAAGCCATCGGAGATACTGGATCTCTCCACCGGTCTGCATCCGGCCGGTGCACCGTCATGGCTGGGGGCGTGGATGCGGGAACACGCATCGCTGGTCAGCCATTACCCTGATCGCAATGGCGAACCGGCGCGCAGCGCTCTGGCGCAGGAATTTTCTGTGCCGCCAGAATGCATCCTGATCACGGCCGGTGCCCAAGCCGTGATCGAAGTGGTTTTTCAGGCCATGGGCTGGCAATCGATGGCGATTCAAGTCCCCTGTTACAACGAACCTATTCGCTGCGCCAAACGTGCCGGTTGCGACGTCCATGCCTACGAATCCGGCACCCCGCCCGCTGCCGATATGTGTTGGCTGACCAGCCCGTCCAATCCATCCGGCCAAAGCACTTGGCCCTTATCACCCGGCTCCGACACTATCTGCCTCGATGAATCCTATATGCCGTTTGCACAGCGCCGGATGCTCGGTTTACCGCCCCATGTCATTCGCATCGGCTCACTGACCAAAACCTTCTGCATCCCGGGCTTGCGACTCGGTTATGTCATCGCCGATCAATCAATGATTGAGCAACTGGTTCAATGGTTGCCGCCGTGGCCATCGTCGACGCTTGCCTTGCATCTGTTGCCGAAACTGTTGGCCGAATCTGATTTTCGTGACCAGCAGCTGATTCCTGCGCACCAGCGCTTAACCGGTCTGCTTGAGCGACATCATTGGGACGTTCAGAATTCGGAGGCATCATTTCTGCTGGCGCGACCACCAGCTTCAACCCCCGATTTTGCAAAACACCATATTCTGGTGCGCCAGTTTCCCGAATGGCCGCAGCTGGCCGGCTGGGTGCGTTTTGGTTTTCCCGGTGATGAAGCGGGTTGGCAACGACTGGAGGAGGCGATATGCCGGTAACCCTGATTCTGGGCGGCGCTCGCAGCGGCAAAAGCCGCTATGCTGAGAGCATTGCTTTGTCGCTGTCTGAACATCCGGTGTATATTGCCACAGCACCGGTGATTGAGGGAGACCCGGAATGGCTGGCGCGTATTGAGCACCACCGCAATAATCGCAGTGATTGCTGGCATCTGGTGGAAGAAGAGCTGGCGCTGGTCAGTGCGCTACAGCAACACGCGGGCACAAAGCAGACTGTGCTGGTCGATTGCCTGACGCTCTGGCTGTCCAATCTGATGTTTGCGGACAAAGATGTGGATGCGGAAATCGCGGCATTATGTGAATGTCTGCCAGCATTGGCCGGAAACGTGATTCTGGTAGCCAATGAAGTCGGTATGGGACTGGTGCCGGAAACAGCTGAAGGCCGTGCCTTCCGCGATGCGCAGGGGCGACTCAATCAGGCCGTTGCAGTGGTTGCGGATCGGGTGGAATTTATTGCGGCGGGGCTGCCACTATGCTTAAAAGGAGACAAGGTTGTCTGTTAAACAGGTAGATACGAATATCGAAAAAGCAGCGCGGGCACATCAGGATATGCTGACCAAGCCGCGTGGTGCGCTGGGTCGGCTGGAGGATATCGCCTGCTGGTTTGCCGCTCGTCAGGGTACAGTGCAGCCAGACCAGATCAAACCGCATATCGCTGTGTTTGCCGGCGATCACGGCGTCGTGGATGAAGGGGTTTCGGCTTATCCGTCTGTGGTGACCGGTGAGATGGTGAAGAATTTTGCCCGAGGTGGGGCGGCTATCAATGTGCTGGCGCGGCAGTGTAGTGCCAGCCTGTCGGTAGTGGATGTTGGTGTCGTTACTGATCTGGAAGCAATAGACGGCGTTGTCCACGCCAAGGTCAGATCCGGCAGCGGGAATCTGTTATATCAGACAGCGATGACAACAGATGAATATACTGCGGCCATCGACTTGGGAAAGGCCGAAGCGCGCAAGGCGATTGATGGCGGCGCGAATCTGTTGATTGCCGGCGATATGGGCATCGGTAATACCACAGCCAGTTCCTGCCTGATCTGCCGACTGGCCCATGCAAAAGCGAAAGATGTGGTCGGTTTCGGCACCGGCGTGGATGATGCCGGGCGCCGGCTGAAAATCGACGTGGTGAGCCGCGCCCTGCAACGCATTGCAGATATTTCTGATATGCAGGTGCCAGAAGAAGTTGGTGGACTGGAGATTGCCGCCATGGCGGGGTTCTATTTACAGGCCGCCGAATCAGGCGTGCCAGTGCTGATTGATGGCTTTATTGCAGCAGCGGCTGCACTGGCTGCGCGAATCATTGAACCGGATGTGACCGACTGGATGCTCGCCTCACATATCTCGCACGAGAACGGCCATGCGGTGGCGTTGAACGCACTCGGGCTGAAGCCGCTGATCGATTTGAGCATGCGACTCGGCGAAGGCTCAGGCGCAGCACTCGTCGTTCCCCTGCTGCAATCGGCTATCGCCCTGCATAACGAGATGGCGACGTTTGAAAGTGCCGGCGTCACAGGCAAAGATGACTGAAAATATCATGACTATTGACCTGTTGCGCCACGGCGAGGTGGATGCCGAGGGGTGGGCTTTTCGCGGCAGCACTGATCTGCCGTTGTCCGAAACCGGGTGGCAGCAGATGCGCAGTGTGGCAGCATTGTTTGATGCCTATGATC
>WFUI01000202.1 GCA_015485035.1 Mariprofundus sp. | reverse complement strand
TCTTCTTCAGACAGTTCGGGTAACGCATACAAAGCATCGCGTTCCTGTTTGATCCGCCACAGCTTTTCATAACCCATCATCACCGTGTCGAGTAACGTGAATGTTTCAAAAGCGAAATGATCCTGGCGCAATTTACCCAGCCGCTCATGTGCATCAATACTCACATGACCGGATGTCGGCTCCAGATCCCCGCCGAGAATTTTCATCAGTGTCGACTTGCCGCAACCGTTCGCACCGATCAGGCCATAACGATTGCCGTCTCCGAATTTGACCGAGATATTTTCAAACAGGGGTTTATCCCCGAACTGCATGGTAATGCCGGATGTGGAAATCAAGTCGTGTACCCCTTGTTATCATATTCGCCGTTATAGTTACGACCATAACCAGCCTTTGAACGGCGGCGGAGAGTAGTGTCGAATGGCGGATATACAAGTTCCACACATTTTGCGGCCCGGAGGGATGTCTGCATAATGCGGCCATGAAAATTATAACCGCCAATCTGAACGGCATACGCGCTGCGACCAAAAAAGGTTTCTGGGACTGGTTTGCCGGACAGCATGCCGACTTGTTATGCCTGCAGGAATTAAAGGCGCACGAACATCAAATCCCCGAAGCGGCCCGACCCGCAGGTTATCAGTACTATTATCACTTCGCTGAAAAGCCGGGTTATTCCGGCGTTGCCCTCTATTCCCGGAAGCAACCCGATGCCGTGCATATCGGCCTGGGTTCTGTTGATCCGGATACCGACTGGTCCCGCTTTGATGCCGAAGGCCGCTTTGTGATGGCGGATTTCGGAAAACTGTCCGTCATCTCCGCCTATTTCCCATCCGGCTCCAGTTCACCCGAGCGGCAGGCCGGCAAGATGGTATTTCTGGAACAGTTTCTTCCCCTGATCAAACGACTGAAAGATCAGGGCCGTGAATTGATTGTCTGCGGCGATATCAACATCGCCCACCAGCGCATCGACCTGAAGAACTGGCGCGGGAACCAGAAGAACTCGGGGTTTCTACCCGAGGAACGGGCATGGTTCGACCAGTGGATCACGGCGGGATTTACAGATATTTTCCGTCAGCTTTATCCGGACAAGGAACAATACAGCTGGTGGTCCAATCGTGGCCAGGCACGCGCCAATAATGTCGGCTGGCGTATCGACTATCATATGTGTACTGCAAAAACAGCCGCATCGGCCACAGAAGTCGGTGTTTATACTGATACATGGTTCTCGGATCATGCGCCACTGACTGCCACATTTTCAGATTCCTGAACAGAATCGGGCTGTTTATCCCGACTTATTCATAAATACGCCTGCGCCACGATTTTAAATCTCCCCCGCTTGCGCAGCTTCGCCAGGGTTAATGCATTGCCCCAGACACAGCCGGAGTCCAGCCCCAATACGTGTGGCTGATCCGTGACCAGCCCGGCAGCCGCCCAGTGCCCGTACACAACATGTACCTTGCGCTGCCATTTCGCGCGTTTATGCACATACCATGGTTTATCGCGATAACGACTGCTCTCGCCGGTGCGCACATTCCAGTTAAACAGCCCGTCGCTGGTGCAATAACGTGTACGCGTCATCACAGCCGCTGCAAATAATAACCGCGACGGATCTCCCTTATGCGGTTTCCGGGGCGGGAATTTCACATGATGCAATTGCCGGCAAAATTCTTTCCAGTGCTTACCCTGCAATTCTTTTTCAACTTTCCGGGCACGCTTCAGGGCTTTTTTCAGTGTCCAGTCGGGATGCAAGCCGGCATGCACCATGCACCAACCCAGCTTTGCATCGTAATGAAGCATGGGGCGAAAGCGCAGCCATTCAATCAACTCATCACGATCCGGCGCATTCATAACCTGCATCAGCGTATCACGGCGATAATCCGAACCACCGGCAGCCAGTTCCAGTAAATGCAGATCATGGTTCCCCAGCACACAGATACAGGCATCACCGAGACTTTTAAGAAAACGCAGCGTTTTCAACGAATCGGGGCCGCGATTCACCAGATCACCGACACACCAGAGTGTATCCTTGTCAGGATTGAATTTTACTTTCTTGAGTAACTTCTTCAGTGGCTTGTAACAGCCCTGAATATCCCCCACCGCATAGACAGCCATGGCCTGAACCTAAACGTCCGTATCCAGTGCCGCCAGCAAATCAGGGATAAAATCAGCCAGTTCGGCTACCATAATCGCAAAATCGGCATCAAAACGGCTGACCTCATCATCACCGGCTTCTCCGGCCTCATCCACAATGGCTGAATCAAAACGCATGCGTTTGACTGACAAATCATCCTGCAACACGAAGGACAAACGCTCGCGCCAGTTCATGGCCAGCTTTTTCACCCGTCGGCCGGATGCCACATGCGCCCGCACTTCATCGGACGATACATCGATATATTTACAACGCACAATGCCCTCGGCCCCTTCACCCGCATGCAATTCGCATTCATCTTCCACATCAAAACCATGTGGCAATGTTGCATCATTCATCAGCCAGCGTGTCATGGCTGATTCAGGCGATTCTTTGGTGGCCGGTAACACCACATTCAGTGTCCCCAGTGTTTTGCGCAGCACTTCAATCAGTTCTTCAGCCTTGTTTGCACTGGCCGCATTCACAATCAGCCAGCCCTGCTTCGGCAGAATGCAGGCATACGTATGGCTGGCACGCACCAGCGCTTTGGGTAACAGTTCCTGCAACACCTGATCCTTGATATCGCGTTTTTCCTTGCGCCCGACCGGACGCCCCGCCTCCTGCTCGATCTGAAATGCCTGTTCCTCCACCTGTTCGCGTACCAGAGAAGCAGGCAATACCTTGTCTTCACGGCGCAAACAGATCATCAAGGCACCATCGCTTTCATGCACCAGCATCTGCCCGGCATGCCCCAGTGGCTTGGCCCAGCCCTGACATGCCATTTCCATCTGCCCGCAATCGCGCGCCTTGCGCCCTTCCAGTTTCTCATGCAGTTGCTGTGAACTGAGCCTGAAGGCATCTTCAAATTTATAAAACTGTATATTTTTAAACCACATCGATTGGCTGTCCTTTGGGTAATATAGATTGTGTCCGGGATGTATGCGGGTCGGAATGATCCGCCTGGCGCAATGTAACAAATACCCGGTACATCACAATCACGGATATCACCAATCACATAGCGTGCTACCGAACGCTATTTCCTGCCAATGTTAATCAGTCAGGCATGAAAAAACGGGCACTGGTGCTCCAGACCGAAGCTGCATATTCCATCCTTGAAGCACGTGGGATCATCCTCATGTGTTTCTACGCACTCCACCAGCCCCCGGAGCATTGTTTTAAATTGTTCATATTTGAAAGGTTTGGGTAATTCGTAGCATAACTCCGACTTGACCATTTCGACATCCGCAAGCGTTGCCGTTGTAATGACAATTCTTTGTAAAGACGCCCGTTTGCGGATCCATCTGGCCAATGCTATGCCATTCATGCCAGACATCCTGTTATCCATGATCACAGCCACCGGCTTGATATATTGTGGTGATGTAAAAAAATCCATATATGCTTCTGCGCTTTTGAATGACGCAGATTTATAGCCCTCAGCTATCACCAGAGCCCTCAATATTTCTCGCAACTCCGGCTCATCATCAACAATATGAAACCACATACTGCCTCCGGTATGCGTTAAGTATCATAGCATACTAAACAGTTTGATAAAACCAAAAAGCTTCGCTCCACGTAAACCGCGAGTTTCTCAACAGCTCAACAGTGTCAGGGGATAATTCTCGCGCCTTCCCTGTCCCGCCGCCGGGAATCATGACCCTGCCCGGGCCTGGAAGGGATACGCAATCCGCCATGCTGGGGGCGGAAACGCTGCTCAATGCGGGATGCACGGCCCGTTATAAGCCGGAAAGCACGGCTGTCCCTGCGCCACAGACGTTGCGGCAGCAAACGTGCCTGATTGCGCGTTACAGCCACACGGCTGGCTGCATCGGGATGATCGGCAAAAAATGCGGACAACATTCCTGAGCTTCCCCGCTCCAGTTTTACCAGATGTTGCAGAAAGCGACTCATCGCCATCGGATTAAAACCCGCTCGTTGCAGCAATATGACACCGCGCCTGTCTGCATCAGCTTCGGATTGACGCGAATAACGGGTCAATTGCCCCTGCGCCAGCAGATTTCCGGCCATCATGGCATAATCCGCCCCGCCACCCCGACCAAGCACAGCACCGAGTACTCCGAGTCCCAGTTGATATCTTTTCGCCCGCTCGATTTGAGCACGGTGATGATAGCCTTCAATATGGCCGATCTCATGCGCAAGCACACTGGCCAGTTCCGCTTCACTGCCGACCGTTTCCAGCACTTTACTATGGATATAGATAAAACCGCCGGGCAGAGCAAATGCATTGATATTGTTATCACGAATCACACGAAATCGCCACGGCAGATTCGGGCGTCCGCTGCGTGCAGCCAGTTCATGACCCAGTCGGGAAATGTAACGCTGAACCCGCCTGTCTTGCAGCAGCCTTGCCTTTTGTTCCACCTGTTGAGCTGCCGCCCGCCCGATAGCAATCTCATCAGCCTCACTGACTGAAAATATGCCGGCCAAGGCCGGTTCCAGCCACAGGGTGATGGACAAGAACAATGTCATCAGCAACAGAATTGATCGGCGCATCAGCCTCATCATACTCATTTTGTCGACTGCATCCAACCCATATAACCGAAAATATCCGAGAACATCGCCATGCTTCATTCGCAGGACGATCAGCGTTATAGTTGAGTGATGGATAAGATGATCCATGGCATTCCGTTTCATGCTTCCACATCCGGCACGCTGGGCGTGGAGATGGAATGGATGACCGTGGATCAACATTCCGGCAGCCAGATTCCAGCCGCACCGGATGTGTTTGCCGTGGTAGGCGACACACCGCGCATTAAACCGGAACTGTTTACCTCGATTGTTGAAATCAATACCGATATCCAGACAAACACGCCTGCGGCCATGCAGCAATTGCGTCAGTTGTACGGGCAGGTTGATACCATACTGCAACACAAAAACACCGCGCTGCTCAGTTCCGCCACGCATCCGTTTTCACACTGGCGCGACCAGCAGGTCAGTGATGATCCACGCTATGCCCGACTGTTCAAACGCCTGTGCTGGGTCGCACGTCGTTTCAATATCTGTGGAATTCACACCCACATCGGCATGCCCGATGGCGATACCTGTATCCGGGCCATGAATCACCTGTTGCCGATCATGCCGGTTTTTCTGGCCATATCGGCCAACTCACCCTTCTGGCACGGTGAAAAAACCGGTTTAATGGCCAGCCGCATTAAAATTTTCGAAGGATTGAGTCAGGGCGGCATGCCATTCTATTTTTCCGACTGGCACGACTTTGAACATTGTACCACCCGCCTGATGGCTACCGGCAGTATTGATTCTGTGCGTGATATCTGGTGGGAAATGCGTCCGCATCCGGATTTCGGCACGCTGGAAGTCCGCATCGGCGACATGCCGGGTACATTTGACGATGCAGCAGCCTACGTTGCCTATGTACGAGCTGAATCAATGGCCGCCATGAATCCGCAGGAAGTTCCACAGGTACACCCCTCATTGATCCGCGAAAACCGCTGGCGTGCCTGCCGCTACGGCATGCATGCCACCATGATTGATCCGTTCACCGAAGAACTGATCACAGTACTGGACTGGCTTGAAAAACGGCTGGATGAACTTGCCACGCACGGAGCCGACACAGATGAACTGACTATCGTTGCCTCCCGTATTCCCCACTGGCGTCAATACGGCGGTGGTGCGGAAATGCAGCGTAAGCTGTATGATCGTTCAGAAAATTTTGCACAAATGGTAGAAGCCATGCGTGAACAGGATGGGTGGGGATGACTGTAACTGCCGAACAACTGAATGCTGCTGTTGAAGCAGTGATGCCGGAAGTGGTGAAGACTCGCCGTCTGCTGCACCGACAGCCGGAGCTTTCCGGACAGGAGCAACAGACTGCAAAACTGGTGGCAGAGAAATGTCGGAAACCGGGGCTGGATGTGCGTCAGGGCATTGGTGGATATGGTGTACTGGCATGTCTGAATACGCATGACAGAAACCCGTGGCTGGCTTTTCGCGCCGATATGGATGCACTGCCCATTGCCGATGGCAAACAGCGTCCCTATAGCTCGTGTATCGATGGGATCTCACACAGTTGTGGTCATGATGCGCACACAGCCATTCTGCTGGGCCTTGTCCAGGTGCTTGAGCGCTTCAAAAGCAAACTGAATTACAATATCGCATTTATTTTCCAGCCAGCCGAAGAGACGTGCCAGGGTGCATCCGCCATGCTTCGCGATCACCTGTTCAGGGATATTCAACCGGAACAGATATACGCCCTGCATGTATATCCCTATCTGCCGGCCGGATCGATCGGTTTGCGTGAAGGGCCAATGTGCGCTGCTGCCGATATGTTCGATGTCAAAATTCAGGGCCGCGGCGGTCATGCCGCACGTCCTCATGAATGCATTGATGTGGTGCTGATCGCCACCCATATCATTCAGGCCCTGCACCATATTGTCGGGCGCAGGGTCAACCCTCTGCATCCTGCCGTACTGACGATTGGTCAGATTCATGGCGGCCATGCCGGCAATGTCATTCCCGACCATATTACCTTTTCGGGCACCTTCCGCAGCCTGCATCCCGAAGTCCACGAGGAGGTCCGTGCCCGCATGAATCAAATCATCCGACAAACAGCGGAAGCCTGGGGTGCCACGGCTCAGTTCAACCTCAGACAGGCCACGCCTGTGCTAACCAATAACTCGAAGTTATTGGAGCATGCTCATAATATATTTGAACAAATCACACCTGATATAAAACTTATCGAGATCAATGAAGCATCCATGGGGGGTGAAGATTTTGCCGAGTTTCTACATGATACCCCCGGCTGTCTGTTCCGCCTTGGCACCGGCAGCAGTCCTGAAACCCGCTTCCCTTTGCATCATCCGTGCTTTGATATCGACGAAACATCCATGCGTTCCGGCATCGCCGCCTTCGCCGC
>WFUI01000201.1 GCA_015485035.1 Mariprofundus sp. | reverse complement strand
TTCATACTCACAGAGCTATAAATGGTGGGCGCTGCAGGGCTCGAACCTGCGACCTACGGCTTGTAAGGCCGTTGCTCTCCCAGCTGAGCTAAGCGCCCGAATAAAAAACAAGGGCCAACTGCCCTTGTTTAATAGAAAGCGGGATTTTCCCGCCTTCATGGTTTACTTGACAGCGTCTTTCAGAGCCTTGCCGGCTTTGAATTTCGGTGCCTTGGAGGCTGCCACCTGAATCGTTTCGCCTGTCCGTGGGTTACGAGCTGTACGTGCTGCACGGTCCGCGACTGAAAACGTACCAAAACCAACCAGGCTTACGGCACCGCCATCCGCCAGAGTGCTTGTAATACCACCAAGTACCGCTTCGACAGCATCACCTGCTACGGATTTACTCAGACCCGCTGCATTAGCCACGTAATTAATCAAATCTGCTTTATTCATTATTCCTCCCGCTACGTTCAATGAGCTGCGAACTATACGCATTCAACCCCATATCCTGTCAACCGATTTTTTTAGTTTTTAGACTTAATGTGCCACTGCTGATTTTTCGCTAAGATAAATATCCGCAACGCCTGCCGGCACAAAGCTTCCCGACATACTCATTCCGCTCGGCAACTGAGTCAAGGCATGTTCCAGCACTTCATCCATGTGCTCCACAGCATGAACTTCAAGGTTTGCCAGAACGTCTTCATGGATATCCTTCAAATCTTTCAGGTTTTCCGCCGGAATGATGGCCGTTGTAAGGCCTCCCCGATGCGCTGCCAGCAGCTTCTCTTTCAGCCCGCCAATCGGCAAGGCCTTACCACGCAGTGTAATTTCGCCGGTCATGCAGACATGTCTTTTCACTGCAATACCGGTCAAAGCCGAAACAATCGATGTCGCCATAGCCAATCCGGCCGATGGCCCGTCTTTGGGGATAGCCCCTTCCGGCACATGCACATGAATATCCACTTTCTGATGGAAATCGGGCTTTAGCCCCAGTTGTCCGGCACGCGAACGCACATAAGTCAACGCCGCCTGAATCGATTCCTGCATAACATCACCCAGCTGCCCGGTCACAGTCAGCTTGCCCTTGCCCGGCATCAGAGCTGTTTCGATCTGTAATAACTCACCACCAACTTCGGTCCAGGCAAGCCCTGTCACCACACCAATCTGATCTTCCTCTTCGGCCAGACCGAATCGATATTTACGCACACCAAGGTACGATTCAATATCTTCCGCTCCCAGTGTAATCATTTTGTTTTGTCCTGACTGTACCAGCTGACGCGCCACCTTGCGACACAGCTTGGCCAGATCGCGGGACAACCCCCGGACACCGGCCTCACGTGTATAATAACGGATAATTTCGGTAAGCGCCGAATCCTCTATCTTTAGCTGTTTTGCTTTCAAACCATGATTGGCAAGTTGCTTGTTCAACAGATAACGCCGTGCTATTTCGAGCTTTTCCTGCTCGGTGTAACCCGAGATACGAATGATCTCCATGCGATCCAGTAACGGTCCCGGGATATTCAGGCTGTTGGCCGTCGTAATAAACATCACTTCGGAAAGGTCGTAGTCCACCTCCATATAGTGATCGTTAAAGGTGTGATTCTGCTCCGGATCGAGCACTTCCAGTAAAGCCGAGGCCGGATCGCCTCTGAAATCTGCACCCAGCTTGTCAATTTCATCAAGCAGGAAAAGCGGATTTTTTGTACCCGCTTTTTTCATTGACTGAATCACCTTACCCGGCATCGACCCGATATAAGTACGTCGATGACCCCTGATTTCAGCTTCATCGCGCACTCCGCCCAGACTCATACGTACATATTTACGTTTGGTTGCACGGGCAATTGATTTGGCCAGCGAAGTTTTGCCCACACCCGGTGGCCCTACAAAACATAGAATCGGACCTTTCATTTTTCGTACCAGCCTGAGTACTGCCAAATGCTCCAGAATGCGTTCCTTGACCTTCTCGAGGCCGTAATGATCTTCATCCAGCACCCGTTCAGCCACGCCGATATCCTTGCCTACTCTGGAACGTTTCTTCCACGGGATATCAATCAGCCAATCGAGATAATTACGCACCACCGTTGCCTCCGAACTCATCGGTGGCATCATTTTCAGACGTTTGAATTCGGCATCAGCCTTTTCCCTTGCCTCTTTACTCAAACCCAGTGTCTTGATCTTCTCTTCCAGCTGATTCAGATCGCTTTCCGCATCTTCATCGCCGAGCTCTTTCTGGATGGCTTTCATCTGTTCGGAGAGGTAATACTCGCGCTGACTCTTCTCCATCTGGCGCTTTACACGGCTACGGATGCGTTTATCAACCTGCAGCAGCTCCATCTCGTCTTCCATATGTGCATATAACCGTTCCAGCCGGCCAATCACACTGGGCATTTCAAGCAGCAACTGTTTATCTTCCACCTTCAGATTCAGATGTGCAGCTATGGTATCAGCCAGCTTGTCCACCTCATCCACAGCGGAAACCGAAACCATAACCTCCGGCGGAAGTTTTTTGTTCAGTTTGACATAGGATTCAAACTTCTGAATCAGTGAACGGGCTACGGCATCCAGCTCTTGTTCATCCTCAGAAATTTCAGGCATCAGCGAATAACTGCCTCGCAGGTATTCACCATCAGGAATCAACTCGTCAACCAGCAGTCGGGAACCACCCTCAACCAGTACCTTGATGGTACCATCGGGCAACTTCAGAAGCTGCAGAATATTACCGAGCGTTCCGATGCTGTATAAATCATCAGCCCCGGGATCATCATTCGAGGCGTCCTTCTGGGCCAGCAACAGAATTTTCTTGTCCGAGGCCATGACCTCTTCCAGTGCTTTCACTGATTTGTCCCGACCTACGAACAGCGGCACGATCATGTGCGGAAACACAACGATGTCGCGCAATGGCAATACGGGAAGCACTCCCTGATTTTCTCCAATCATGTCTTCAGCTTGATCATTTTTCCATTCAGCCACTGGAAACTCCTGTTGATATAACACACAGCAGCCCTTTTTCAGGGCTGTGTAAAACTAAAATTGTGGCAGGAAACAGAATCAGGATGCGGCTTCCAGTTGCTGCTTTTCACCATCACCCTGAAACACCAGTACAGGTTTGCTTCTGCCTTCCACCGCATCCCTGTTGACCACACATTTTTCCACATGGGTCATGGACGGGATATCATACATCACGTCCAGCATCACCGATTCCATTATCGCCCTGAGACCGCGCGCGCCGGTTTTGCGTTCAATGGCTTTCTCGGCAATCGCTTCCAGCGCATCATCGGTAAACGAGAGCTCCACATCATCATATTTCATCAATGCGGCATACTGTTTGACCAGTGCATTCTTCGGTTCAGTCAGAATACGGAGCAGGGCATCCTTATCCAGATGGCTCAAGGTTGCCACTGCAGGCAAACGCCCCACCAGCTCAGGAATCAGGCCGAACTTGATCAGATCTTCCGGCTCCACCTGACTGAGAATGATGCCGATATCCTTTTCATCATCGGATACGACTTCCGCCCCGAATCCAATCGAACGCGGCTTACCCTTGGCTTCAATTAACTTCTCGAGCCCTGCAAATGCGCCGCCGAGTACAAACAGGATATTGGTGGTATCCACCTGCATGAATTCCTGTTGCGGATGCTTACGGCCACCCTGTGGTGGTACCGCAGCCACAGTACCCTCAATCAGTTTCAGCAGCGCCTGCTGCACCCCTTCACCCGACACGTCGCGGGTAATTGAAGGCCCTTCAGCCTTGCGGGAAAGCTTGTCCACTTCATCGATATAGACAATGCCGCGCTGCGCCTTTTCAACATCATAATCAGCCGCCTGCAGCAGTTTCAGGATGATGTTCTCGACATCCTCACCGACATAGCCGGCTTCGGTCAGCGTGGTCGCATCAGCCATCACAAAGGGTACATCAAACACACGCGCCAGTGTCTGGGCCAGCAACGTCTTGCCGCAACCGGTAGGCCCCAGCAGCAGCACATTGGACTTGGAAATTTCCACATCACTCTTCTCATTGTGGGCAATACGTTTGTAGTGGTTATATACGGCTACGGACAACAGGCGTTTGGGTCCTTCCTGGCCAATCACATACTCATCAAGAAATGCCTTGATTTCAGTCGGGCGGGGAAGGCCACCCTCCTTTTTATCATCCTCTTTCTGATCACCGGACAACTCTTCAACAATGATTTCGTTGCACAGTTCAATGCATTCGTCACAGATGAAAACAGTCGGGCCGGCAATCAGTTTTTTGACATCGTGCTGTGATTTACCACAGAACGAGCAATATAAAGTGTTATCTCCGCTGTTATTCTGTGTCGTCATCTGCACTCCGGTTGACCTGATTATCGCCCGCATCAGCGCGGGAAGTCAGCACATCATCAACCAAACCGTAAGCTTTCGCCTCATCTGCGGTCAAGAAATAATCCCGTTCCACATCGTCTGACAACTTATCCAGCGGCTGACCGGTATGCTCGGCCATCATCTCATTCAAGCGTTCTTTCAACTTCAGAATTTCACGGGCATGAATCTCGATATCGGTAGCCTGCCCCTGAAATCCACCCAGTGGCTGATGAATCATAATACGGGCATTGGGCAGTGCATAACGCTTGCCGGCTGTACCTGCCGCCAGCAGGTGGGCTCCCATACTGGCAGCCTGTCCGACACACAGGGTGGATACATCGCAGCGGATATATTGCATGGTATCATAAATCGCCAGACCAGCCGTCACCAGACCACCGGGGCTATTGATGTACAGGTAAATATCCTTGTCCGGGCCTTCCGACTCCAGAAACAGCAACTGGGCAATAATCAGATTGGCAATATGATCATCGACCGGACCATTAAGAAAAACAATCCGTTCTTTAAGCAGGCGGGAAAAAATATCGTAGGAGCGCTCACCGCGCGCTGTTTGCTCTACTACCATAGGAACCAGATTCATGTATTCTCCTTTCACGCTACTAGATATTACCCGTTGACGAACTCACCCGGCTGTCGTGCCTAATAAAGCCAAACCCGTCGTTTATCAGGCTTGCTCTTGTTCAGCCTGCCAGTCGGACAAAGCCTTTGTAATCGTTTTGGTTTTCGCTTCGGAGACAATATACTCAATACACTTACGTTCCAGCAAGCTTTCGCGCACCGATGCCATCTGATCCTTCTGGCCTCTGATCCAGGTCTTGAACTGTTCGCGCTGTTCTTCTGGATACTGCTGTGACTGACGATCCAGTTCTGCATTAATCTGAATATCATCCACGGACAAATCCGCAGCTTCACGAACCTTCTGCAGCAACACGGACAATTTCAGACCGCGCTCGGAGCGAATGCGAACCTCCTGTTTAAATGCCTCATCCTTGAGCATATCGGCAGGTGCTTCCATACCCTGCTGTTTCATGTTCTGCAATATGCGCCGGGTAGTCTCCTGCATATCCTGCTCGATCAGTGCTTCCGGCAGGGTAATCTCATGAGCAGCAAGCAGCGCATCCAGTGCCGCATCGCGGGTAGCTGAAAATGATGCCTGTGCAGCTTCTTCATTCAGGCGCTCCTCTGCATCTGCACGCAGCGCATCGGCATCATCAAAGCCAAGCATACGAGCCAGCGCATCTTCATCTTCTGCCCGCACAGGTTTGCCTACACTTTTCACCAGTGTCGCAAAACTGGCCGCCTTACCCGCCAGGTGTGCAGCCTGATAGTCGGCAGGGAATGTCACGTCGATATTCACTTCATCACCGGCTGACTTTCCGACCAACTGCTCTTCAAAGCCGGGAATAAAACGCCCCTCACCCAACACCAGCGGCACATCTTCCCCCTTGCCACCATCGAACTCCTCACCATCAATCACACCGACAAAATCGATATGCAACTGATCGCCCGTTTCAGCCGCACGATCCGCCTCTATCTCGAATTTCACCTGTGATTTCTGTAGCCGCTCAATCACTGAATCGATATCGCTTTTATCAACTTCAACGATGGTTTCATCAAACTTCAGGCTGGAAACATCTTTCAGTTCAACTGTCGGCCAGGTTGTCACCCGCATGGTGAACTCGAAGCCGGAAGCCGGTTGCATGGCAGGAACATCCAGTATCGGCTGCACCGCCGGAATCAAACCGGAAGATTCAATCGCCGGCACATAATGCGACTGCACCAGTTCGGACACGGTATCTTCATGCAATTTGGGGCCGAACTGTTGTTTCAGATGTGCGGGCGGTGTTTTGCCCGGTCGGAAACCCGGCAACTTGGCCTGGCGGCTCAGTTTCAGCAACTGCTCATTATAGATGCGGTCATATTCACCCTGTGGCACCGTAACATGCACCTGATATTCGTGGTTTCCCAGTTCTTTCACTTCTGTCTGAATCATTGTATTTCTCTCCAAAATGGTACGAGGAGGGGGAGTCGAACCCCCACACCAAAGGTACTGGAACCTAAATCCAGCGCGTCTACCAGTTCCGCCATCCTCGCGTATCCTGCCCCACAGCTATCACTTCATGTGAACAAAAAAGGAGCAAGACCAAGCCTTACCCCTGTCGCAAAACGGTGGCGAATGATGCCACCGGCTTAACCGAAATCAAGAAACCACATATATGGCACACCATGAACAACATGCTTCTTTGGAAATCATCACATTCATGTGTACCTTTCGCAGCCCATCAAATTCGCAACTCTGGAGTTTCCATGCAGCTTTCACCCCTCACCGCCCTGTCCCCGCTTGATGGCCGCTATGCCGGCAAAATCACCGAATTACGACCTGTCTTCAGTGAATATGGTCTGATCAGGGCGCGTGTTACCGTTGAAGTGCGCTGGCTGCAGATGCTGGCCGCCAATATCGATATCAGCGAGGTACCTGCCTTCTCTGATGCTGCCAATGCATTTCTTGATCATATCGTCACGGACTTCACTGAGCATGATGCCGATCGTGTCAAAACAATCGAGGCGACCACCAACCATGATGTCAAGGCAGTGGAATACCTTTTGAAAGAAAAAGTGGCTGATAACCCTGAACTTGCTGCTGTCTCGGAATTTTTTCACTTCGCCTGCACCTCCGAAGATATCAACAACCTCTCTTATGCCCTCATGCTGAAAGAGGCTCGTGACTCCGTGCTTTTGCCTGCCCTGCATTCGCTCACAGCCACCATTGCAGATGGTGCCAATGCCTATGCCGAGCAACCCATGCTATCGCGCACCCACGGGCAGACAGCCAGCCCCACCACGATGGGCAAGGAATGGGCAAATGTAGCCTGTCGCATGCAGCGTACGCTGGATCAAATTGCCGCCACACCGATCCTGGGGAAAATCAATGGCGCAGTCGGCAACTATAATGCCCATCTGGCCGCATATCCCGATCTCGACTGGGCCGCCATTGCCAAAGATTTTGTCGAATCGCTCGGTATTACCTGGAACCCGTATACCATCCAGATTGAGCCGCACGATTATATTGCCGAACTCAATGATGCTCTGGCGCGCTTCAATACGATTCTGATCGACTTCAGCCGTGATATATGGGCTTATATTTCACTGGGCTATTTCAAACAACGCGTGGTTGCCGGTGAAGTTGGTTCCTCAACCATGCCGCATAAAGTCAATCCGATTGATTTCGAAAACGCCGAAGGCAACCTCGGGCTGGCCAATGCCGTCCTGCGACATCTGGCTGAAAAGCTGCCGATCTCACGCTGGCAACGTGACCTGACCGATTCCACCGTATTGCGCAATCTCGGTGTCGGCTTCGGTTATTCAATGCTGGCCTACAATTCCGCACAGCGTGGTTTTTCCAAGCTGGAGCTGAATGCCGAGCGCATCAATGCCGATCTTGATGCCAGTTGGGAGGTATTGGGTGAAGCCGTGCAAACAGTCATGCGTCGCTACGGCCTGGAAAACCCATATGAACAAATGAAAGCATTGACGCGCGGCAAGGGTATTACGCCTGAACGACTGCACGCATTCGTAGCTGAACTGGATATTCCGGATGAAGCCAAACACCTGCTGCTGACCATGACTCCGGCCACTTATACGGGCAACGCAGCGGATCAGGCCAAAGCTATCGATGCCCTGATTAAACGCTAATCGACTGAGTCAGCCAGAATCAAGGAAGGTATCTGAAAAAGATACCCTGATGTGCAGTGGCCGCAGGTAAAAGGTACTCCTGCTGCGTGCTTGCCAGCCACACAGGCCATGCTCGCTCTGCACGGACATCCTGATTCAGAACACCCTGAATATCACCAGAACCAGCCGCTACCATCATCCAGCTGGTCTTTGCAACGCTTGAGCTGTGCAGCATAGCGGGCGGCCCGCCTCTCCACTTTTCTCGCCACCTTGATCAACCACGGCTTTTTGTTGAATGTCTTGCGTTTCCAGCCGCCATGGCCTTCATGATAGGCCAGATACTGGTTATAGGCATCCCACCGGGATATACCGAGTTTTTTGTGTGAATAATTGCCGTACCAGCCGATAAAATCCGTCGCGTCTTCAAAATCATCGCGATCCGCCCCCCAATTCCCGGTAGATTTCATATACCAGTCCCATGTGGAATCCAGCACCTGCGCGTAACCGTAAGCACTGGTCACCTGCCCCCAGGGAATAAAACCCAGCAGGGTATCATCGGGCGCTTCGGCCTCTGAACGGAAACGGGATTCCTGATAGATGATGGCCAGTTGCACATGTACCGGCACACCCCACTTCTTGTATGAATCGTTGGCATACTCATACCAGTCGTCTTTTTCCTGAAAAATAGCACAGCCATCGCCCAAATGTTTCGGAGGTCCGCTGGCACAGGCGGCCAGCGATAACAGGCAGATATACAATAACAGCCGCCCCGCCGATATCACATCAGAACCCGTTCGATACCACCATTTTTCACTTTTTTAACAAACTGTTTCTGCCAGTCATCGCCATGCAAATGTTTGGCCAGCTCAACCACAATGTAATCGGCATCAACGCCGGATTGATCTTCCAGCCGTGACAAGCCCTGTAAACATGACGGGCAGGAGGTCAGAATTTTCTGCTCAGCTTTGCCCGGCAGTTTTGCTTTGGCAATTTCCATCTGCTCTTCCTTACGAGCGCGGATCTTGCCGGCGATTTCCGGATGTGCCACAGCCAGCGTACCCGCTTCACCGCAGCATTCTTCCGATTTCACCGATTCGGAGCCCAGCAGTGATTCAATCGCCGCATGTGAGCCATGCCGCTTCAGCGGAGAATGGCACGGTACATGATACATATATTCAACACCGTCCACATGCTCCGCCTTAACACCCTGCTGCATCAGGTATTCGTGAATGTCGATCAGTGGTGCACCGGGAAAAACCTTTTCCAGTTCATAGCGTGTCAGCTGATCATAACAGGTGCCGCATGAAACAATGACCGCCTCGAAATCCAGGTAGGACAATGCATTGCGGATGCGATGAAACAGCACCCTGTTATCATAGGAGATCTTGTCGCCCTGCTCATGGTCACCACCGGCCGTGGAAGGATAACCGCAGCACAGGTAGGATGGTGGCAGCACCACATTGATACCGAGATCGAACAGCATGGCCTGCGTCGCCAGTCCGACCTGTGAAAACAGGCGTTCGGAACCACAACCCGGGAAATAGAACACAGCCCTGCCATTGGAACGGTTCGGATCCCGCAGCACCGGAATCATATTTTTGTCGCTGGATTCAATGCCCAGTGTCTGACGTGCTGTACCGTATGGCAATGCTGGCAACGGACGCTCAATGAAGTTAATGACCTGTGCTTCGATTCCATCCAGATTGCGTTTGGCCGCAGGCGTTTTCTGCACCAGCCCGAACAGCTTACCCAGGTTATTCAGCAGTCTGTGTCCGGCATAACCCCAGCGCAGCATAAACTCGCGCATCAGCCTGATACCATTCGGATTCTGCATGACCAGAAACATCATGGATAATCTGGAGCCGAAATTGGCCTTCCTCTGCCCTTTATCTTTCAGCAGGGCCCGCATGCCTTCGGTCACCACACCGAAATCGATATTAACCGGACACGGACTTTCGCATTTATGGCATATCGTGCAGTGATCGGCAACATCCTGCATACCCTCGAATTGCTCGAATGAAATACCGGCACCGGTCTGCGATTCATACAGGAAAGCCTCAATCATGGCTCCGGTAGCCTGAATCTTGTTGCGCGGGCTATACAACATATTGGCGCGCGGAAAATGGGTGTTGCATACCGGCTTGCATTTACCGCAACGCAGGCACGGCGAAATAGCTTCGGACAGATCGGTCATATCGGCCGCTTCCAGAATCATCGACTCCATTTCCAGAAGATTGAAACTCGGCGTATAACTCAGCTGAAGGTCGGTATCGGGCAACAGCTTGCCGCGATTGAACAGGTGGTCCGGGTCAGCTGTTTTCAGATACTCGGCATTTTCCTCGAGCAGTGATTTATCCATGTATGCCAGTTTTGTAATGCCGATACCATGTTCGCCGGAAATCACACCGCCCAGTTCCACCGCCTTGGCCATGACCTTTTCGACCACACGATGAGCCTTTTTCATCATGACATAATCGTTGGAATTCACCGGGATATTGGTATGCACATTACCATCACCGGCATGCATATGGGTGGCGACAACAATACGCCCGGAAAGGGTGGTGCGGTGTGCTTCACGGACAGCCTCAATCAGCGATTCATGCCCACGCAACAGATCAAGCAGAGGCTGTTCCACCTCACTGCGATAAGAAATGCGTTTGGCGCCACGCTGAATCACCCGGAACAGTGGCTCCGAGCGTTTGTATTTCACTTCCTGCAGCAGGGGGGCCACTGTTCTGGCCGACGCATCGATGTTCTGTAACAGGCTGCTCCAGTTATCCTTCGTCTCCGCAACCAGTTTCAGACAGGCATCCAGTTTTTCCGTCAGATAGGGATCATCATCGAGATTCAGGTCGCTCGTTTCCAAACGGTTGCCGCGAATGCGGTGCCGGGCATCGGACAGACAGGATGCAATAGCATCCAGTATATCCATTTTATTACTGATCGAATTTTCTATATTCAGATGTTCGACATAATCATTGTACTCGGAAAGCCGGTCGAGCGGGATCACCACATCTTCATTGAGCTTGAACGCACGTGTGTGTTTGGCGATAGCCGCCATACGTCCGCGGTCACCCCAGAACCGCTTGCGATCGGCAGCGGACGTCGCTACAAATCCTTCACCATTACCCTGCGAGGTAATGCGGCAGATGTCCGAACAGGCTTTGGCCACTGCATGTTCATCATCACCGGATACATCAATCAGCAGAACAACACGCGGCACCTCTCGCCGGGTTGATTTGGAAATATATTCGATAGCCTTGACATATTTTTCGTCAAAATGCTCCAGGCCCTCCAGATGTACACCTTCCAGAGCATCGACATGATGTTTAATTTTCACCATCGCCCGGGTAGCCTCGGAAAGTTCCTGCCCAAAAAATTCGCAGCAGACACTGCGCGTGACATTAAACGCACGGTGTAATACAAAGGTAGCCTCGACTATAAAACCATCTGTCCCCTCTTTCTGCACTCCGGGCAAACCACCCATCGCTTTGCGCGTTACATCCTTGCCCAGACCCTTTTTCCGGAACACCGAACCGGCAACAGACAGTTCTTCCTGACTGATCTGCTTGCCGGAAACCGCATCGGTTCGGGTCAAACGGAAACGAACTGTTTCTTCATCATGTACTTTGGCCATATTGTGGTTGATGCGCTCTACCAGCAACCAGTTGCCATCCCGCGTCACCATTTTCCAGCTCAGTAGGTTATCAACACAGGTCCCCCAGATTACCGCATGTTTGCCGCCGGCATTGGAAGCAACATTGCCGCCGATGGTACAGGCCCACAAACTGGTCGGGTCGGTCGCGAACACATGCGGCTTCGATGCTTCCATCACCTTGCCGGTCACAGCGCCTGCAGCTGCTGTGATCGTAGCCACTTCTCCCTTGCAACCCACATTTCTGATCTCAACCGGACCAATGGCATCAAGCTTTTCAACATTGATCATCACGGCATTGTCGGACAATGGTACCGAACCGCCACACAAGCCCGTACCGCCCCCCCGGGGAATAACCACCAGCCCCAAACTTGCAACAGCGCGAATCAGACCCGGAAGTTCATCGGCAGAATCAGGCGTAAGGACACAAAAAGGTGCGTGGTGCCGCCAGTCAGTGGCATCAGTGGCATGATGAGTCAGCGTATAGGCATCGAAATGGACATTATTCGAATGGGTATATCTGGCAAAAGCCTTGCGCGCTTTCCGACGCTTGGAAGGCTCCTGCTCGAACCATGCATAAAATTTTTCCAGCAAATGGCTGGTACAAGCTGCCACCTTCTGTGCTCTGGGGTTGTCGCTGGCTCCGGCTTCAATACGGGATAAACGATCATAGTGTCGACGGTACATCGTCTGCCGCCGCTTCTGATTATGCAGCAAATCGTTGCGCAAATATATATTGCGCTCCACCATCCACAAATCACCAAGAATCTCAAACAGCATACGGGCTGAACGGCCTGTGCGACGCTGGGTTCTTAATACATTCAAATCATCCCAGGCAGCTTCGCCCAGAAAGCGGATGACAATCTCACGATCTGAATAAGATGTATAATTGTACGGTATTTCGCGGATATTTTCGGGCACTCGCTCTCCATGATGGTCACTTATACGTGTCGCCGGCGCAGCATAATAAGCCTGTCAGATGAATGAAACCTTAAAATTGATATTGTCGATTGAAACAAGCTGCCCCCACTGCTAGAAAGCGCACCCTTTGAAAACAGGGCGATTAGCTCAGCGGGAGAGCACTGCCTTCACACGGCAGGGGTC